>RCNQ01000260.1 GCA_003731675.1 Bacteroidetes/Chlorobi group bacterium ChocPot_Mid | reverse complement strand
AATATTATGTTTGCATTATAAAAAATATTATTTGTGTTTTTTTACTTTTCTCACAAAAATGAAAGGAGGCAGATATGCTAAAAAGACTAATAAAAAAGGGCTGACAAAAGACCAGTTCAGTCAGCCCATAAGTCCTATTTTTTCACACTAACTTACAGAAAAATTCTGTATGTCAGTTACAAATTTAATAAATTTTTTTGTAACAAAAAATGAGAAAATAAAATGAAGAAGATTCTGATTTTATTAATTATATTTTTTGGACTAATATCAACTTACCAATTATCTGCATATAGTTGTAACCCTTGCGGTTCTACATGGTATTCAGATAATACAACAGCTAATTTTCAAGGATGCACGATTACAATTTATTATGATTACCAACAATGTAATGGTGAATGTTTCTTCAGGATTACAGGGATACTCTTTCCACCTGGTTGTTCATTACCACAAGATTTGGCTCCTGTATTTGAGATTGCAGGTGCAGCAATAATTCAAGATGCAGGAATTTGTATGCCTGTTGGACAAAATGAATGTGTTGAGATTTTAAAAATATTTGATTCAGCTTGTTGGGAATGGTCAGTACCAGGACCAAGTGGAAGCCAATTGTTGCCATGTAATACTTATTCATGCTGTGAAGAGCATTGGATGTGGTGTAAAGTTAACGGTGTACTACAAACACCATATAGAACATATTTTGGAGCAAATACACCTTGTGTTAATCCTCCTGATGGTTGCATGGTGATTTGTCCACAGTAATTGGAATAAAAACCTGTGATTTTCAAATCGCAGGTTTAATTTTTAATATTAAAAAAAGGTAATATCATGAAAAAGGTAATTTTATTTTGTATGTATTTAATTATTTTTGGAATTTATATTTTTACTCAGGAAACCTATTCTCAAATGATAAATAAATGGGAAATTGTTGATTCAACAAATTCAAAATATTTCTCATATTATACTAATAAAGATAATATTTCCGGTTATGATAAAAATAGTATTGCCGTAATAGGTGGAAAAATAAATTTAATGAATTATTACAAAAACATTTATACAATAAGATTATATGAGAATATGGGTGCTTCTTCAAAAGTTATCTTTCAGGATGCTCAGGAAACAAGTCATAGACTATTATCAATAGCTCATCCATCTGATAGTTTGATTGTTGTTGTAGGTGATTCTTGTGAATATCAAGGAGTATATCCTGAAAAACCACCGAGTCAAACTTGGTACAAATTTTGGAGCTTATTGATGGTTTCCACTGATAAGGGAAACTCATGGCAGAGAAAAATTCTGGATTCAAATCAATCAAATATTAGTATATCAATGTGTGATAATATGAATGGTATTATTTATCAAAAAAGTGAAATAAATTATTTTTATCAAGAAATTCAAAAAAAAGATAGTCTGTTAATTACAAATAACGGATGGAGTAGTTATCGCTCAATAACTCTTCCAAATGACATAGGTTTCATATATCAATGCTATATTCTCAAGGAAAATCATTTTTTCCTAAGAGGAAGTAATTATATTTATTATTCTTTAAATGGTGGACAAAATTGGATTAAAACTTCTGAAGTTCAAGACTATATAATGGATATGGAAATAATAGATGATAGAACTTTTTATATTGTTTCAAACTTTAAACCTTATCCAAAAACGCCATTTACTAATTTTTATGTATCGAATTTTTATAAAACATCAGATGCCGGTGAAACATGGATTGAATGTAAAGAATTCTTTAAAAATTCGCCAAAATACAGTCTTGTATATTGTATTGACTTTTACGATAAATTTAATGGTATCGCCACATTTTCAAGTGATATTATGTTAAAAACCACTGATGGAGGAGACACTTGGACCAATGAATATATTCCATATATTTTTGAAGCAGGTACATTTAACTCTACTCGTTCACCATATTATCCAAATGAAGATTTTTGCTTTGTTACAGGTGAAAAGAATTATACTTTTGTTTATAGAGGTGAGAAAATTCTTTCCAAACCAAAGTTTATTGAAAAAATAAATCGAATAAATCAATCTACAAAAGAATTTAAAATCGAATGGGAAGCCGTCAATGGTGCGTCTGGATATAAACTAAAAATTGATACTGTCTATAGAAATGGTAATCTATACAAAAGTGAGTTCGAAAATCCATGGATGAGTTTAGTTGTTTTTGATAGAAATTTCTATTTGGGTGAACTTGATTATAATACATTTTATGTATTTTGGCTTAAAGCTATAAATAACAATTTAGAAAGTGATTGGTCAAATTATGAAATTTTCACAGTTGATTCTAATGGATACTTTTCTCCCGAAATAATTGAGCCATATTATAGAGAAAGAATATCAAATTCAACAGTAACAATAAAATGGAATAAGGTCGTTCCTGTCGAAAGATATAAAATCGAAATTTTTAATTCCGTAAATGATGATTTTATTAGTAAAATTGTTACAGATACAACTTATTCTTTGGAAAATTTGATTCCTTCTGCATATTACCTTATTACATTAGCTTCTTACTACGGAAACAGTCTTTTGAAAAACACGACTTCTTATTTTAAGACAGAAACTGTTCTCAATGTTGATAATAAAAAGAATGATGAGTTTGGAAATGCAATAAATATATTTCCAAATCCTGTTGATGAAAAATGTAATATAATAATTAATTCCAATTTCAAATCTTTTGGAATTCTCAAAATTTATAATTTATTAGGTGAATTGATTCAAAGAAAAGAAATTTTATTAAAAGAAAACAATAACGGATTCCAAATAAACACTGAAAACTTTGCTCCGGGAATATATTTTGTAGAAATTATTAACTCTAATGATATAAAAAGAGGAATGTTTATCAAACAATAAGCAAAAAAATCGAAATAAATACATTCTTAAATCTTATGTGGAATTTATCAGTCATTCTAAGCTTTTCGAAAAAATGGATACTTTGAGCTTTTCCGACGACGAAAAAATATTCAGCAAAATACTCTACAACCAATCCATCGCTATTTACCAAATAAACACCAAATATTCCCATTATTTCCTTAACTTCTAAAAATAAAAACACTTAGCACATTTTTTACTTGCATTATTAAAAAAATAATATTATGTTTGCATTATAAAAAATATTATTTGT
>RCNQ01000259.1 GCA_003731675.1 Bacteroidetes/Chlorobi group bacterium ChocPot_Mid | reverse complement strand
ACTCCGACAATTAACTCATTTTTTTTTAGCTCCCACCATAGTATCTCCGGAAAAAGGAGTATCAATCCAATGTGAATAAAGTATCCCGTCCATATTTTCCTTAAATATTTCTTTTTCACCGTTAATACCTCCACCAGTCAGGGAAAGAAATTTTTTCATCCAGGGCATTTTGGGTGCATTGTCATATTCTTTAAGTTTATTAAGGTAATAAATAACCTGAGAGTTTTGGGTTACCGGGATTCTACCAACAAACATATCGTGTAAGTAGTCAATGCCATTGTCGAGACATGTGTACCAATAATCAGAAACGGGCCATCCATAAGTTGGAACGTAATCTACGTTTATGGAATTTGCTAAATGATTTCGGCAATCCCAGTTGGCATCTCCAATTAACAAAAGAAACTGTGGAGCTGGCTTTTCCCAATTTTTATAAGCATAACGCAGGAAATTCTTAATTGCATGAGCTGATTTATTACCATAGTTAAATTCTTTATAGATGTCTTCGATATCAATTATTTTAATCTTATATCCCTTGCTTTTTTGGTAATCTGCAAGTGAATCAGCACCTGTTTTGAAGTTGCTGTGAGTAATATAAATAGCATCAGCTTGATTGTCTTCGTTTCTCAGAAAGGTTGTATTTACTGGTTGAATAATCACTTCTTCGAGAGCAGATAAGTCAGAAGCTATTATATCATAATAGTTATTTGCTAAAAGATTTTTTTCGACAACAAAAGACTTACCATTATTGTGTTTAATAAATTCTGACAAATTAGCCGAAGAATTTTTACTATGATTCTCGAATATGGCTCCTTCATTTCCTACTTGTCTAATGAAAACCCATGCATCATCGGGGCTTACCTGAGAAATTGAAGAGCTACCAAGACTTTGGAATTTTGATATTATGTTTTGAGGAATTTGTTTATTTGAATTATATGTTACAGCAATAATACTACCTGTATTTGCAGTATTCAGGAAATCCAGAACTTGATTGTTTAATTCAAGAAATGATTTGTATTCGATTTTAAAGTCAGGTGATTTTAGTATGATAATATCAAGAGAATATTGTTCATTTGAAAAAATTGAATCATTGATTATAAATGATGATTTAGGGCTTCCTTGATTTTTTGTGCCAGCTATAATGTTTGTTCCTTCAATACCTGACAGATTGGAAAATAGATTTAATGTTTTATCAAGTATAAATACATCCTTAGTTTTAAAATTAGGCAAAATTAATTTTTTATTTTCCTGAAGTAATTCTGAATAAAAAGCTGATTTCCCGTATATTGCCATTGGTTTAATTTTTGAGGATAGTTCAATATAATCAATAGCGAAAATATCCGGAATTTGCTTTTCATTGGAAGAAAAATTGCCTTTGTTAATGATTGTTAAATCATTTTTCCCTGTTATTGCATTTTTAATGGGAATTTTGTAGTTGAACTTAACAATTTTTCCAGTATCGAGATATGATGAGGAAATGGTATCTTTATTTAATAGTACAGAGAAATTGTGCTTACTGATTGAGGATTTATTCCAGTTCAGACTTAGCATATTAACATCAATATCGATTGTATCGGTCAGATAATTAATGAAATCAAATGAGAATTGTTTTTTATTTTCCGAATTAATATCAAACCAGAACCAACCTTCTCTGTGGATGTTTTCAATATCCCATTGAAGACTGAAATCACCGTGGAAGTAAACTGTATCGTATTCGAAATGTTTTTTTAGTCTGACTTTATCCAATATTTGCGTTGAAGGAGCCTCAGGGAAATTATTGAATCTTAGACCTTGAGATTTATCATCGTAATAAAGATAGAAAGCTGAGTAGTCAGTATAATTGTCATACCAGGTTGTATCGCCTTCAGCTCTATGACTCAAGAAAAATATTTCATCTTCGGAATTTAAAAAACCATCATCATCAGATAATATCATTAAAGGAACTTCAATCCCTTTATGAAGTAAATGGAGGTATTTCAGCTCTTTTCTTTCAAAGTAAGGGTCAATATTAATTAAATTGCGTGCTGATACTTTTGCTATTCCATCTGATTTTGTAAGTAATTTTAAATATTTTCTGTTTGGGTTATACCATAATTCATTAAGAGTTTTTTCAAAATTATTTTTTTTATTATCATAACTTTTAGATAATAATCCTGGTATGTGTTCTTTGTTAATAAATTCTGAAAAGAAAGGATATTCGCGGTTTGTATTTTGTAAATCTGATAAGTGAATTGTTTGTTTGAATTTAATATTGATTTCAATTGAGTCATAAACAAACCAGTTCTTATCAGAACTTTCATGAGTAAATGGGTTTATTTTAATGATAGCTACAGAAATGCCTCTTTGTTTACCAACATTCTGAAGTTTTAAGTATTCTCGAAATTGAGTGGTTTGTTGAATAGTATTATTTAATAATTTTTTTGCAAAAAACTTTTTCTCAATAGCATAATCAGAATTTTCAGGTAAAGCAATTAAAAATTGAAATTCATCAACTATAATATTACCAATTTGAGCTGGGTGGGAATATCTACAATCCTTGATTTTAAGATAATCTAACTGAGCTAATTTTGAAGTAATTAAATAGTTTGAAGTATTGTAGATTTTGATTTGAATATTATCAGATTTGGTCTTAATGTCAATCGTTTGAGACGAGAGCATATAAGACAAAAGCAATAGCAACAGCCCTGTATATTTTATCATATATCCTTATGGTGTAAATTAAATAAAAAAAGTATCTCAAATCATCAATAAATTACTCTCGTTATTATCTTATTTAATATATTATGACTCATAAGTAAAAAATTCATTTTATATTAGGAAAAAATTAATGATAGTTTAATTAAATATGGATTACTTTATGAGATACTTCCTGATTTATTTATAGACAATCTAATAATAATAAGAAAGTAACGTCAATTGTGTTTTTAGAAATAATCTAATATTATGAATTTTTTAAATCCCATAGCATTCATAGGTTTATTTGCTGCTGCAATTCCGATTGTTCTACATTTTTTGAACTTAAGGAAATTGAAGGTCATTGAATTTTCATCTTTAAAATTCTTAAAGGAACTTCAAAAGACTAAAATAAGGAGATTGAAGCTTAAGCAGATTATCCTATTGATTTTGAGAACATCAGCCATAGTATTCGTTGTTATCTCACTTGCCCGTCCAGCTATTGAAGGAACAATCCCCGGGTTCGGGAATTACTCAAAAACAAGCGTTGTGATAATTGTTGATAATTCATTTAGTATGGATTTATCAGATGAATCAGGTAATCGTTTCACTCAGGCAAGAAATGCCGCAATGTCAATATTAAATACGCTGAAAGAGGGAGATGAAGCAACAATTATTGAAATGGCAAATACTGAGCAGTCTAATAATTCGCAACTGTCTCGGAATTTTGAGAATTTGAAAGAACATTTGACAAAAATGAAGATTATGTACCAGACTGCTAATGTTGAAAAAGCTTTAAGATTAGCTGTATCCAAATTAAAGAATGCTTCAAATTTAAACAAGGAAATCTTCATCATAAGTGATGCACAAAATAATATATTTTTGAGAAGTGTACGTGACAGTTTTAAAATATCTGAACCACCTGTAATATATTTTGTTAAGGTTGGTTCTGAGGAAAAAAATTCAATAGTGAATGTTTCGGTTGATTCAATAAATGTCTTAAACAGAATTTTTCAATATGATAAATCAGTTGAAGCTGAAGTATCAATAACAAATAGTTCCAATAAAGATTTGAATGGTCTTGCTCTGAGTATGTTTTTCAATAAAAGTCGGGTTGCTCAAAGAAGTATTGATTTACCCGCTGGTCAAAGTAGAAAAATTGAGATATCAGCGACACCTCAGCAATACGGATTAATAAGAGCAATGGTGCAGATTGAAGATGATGCTTTAAATTTGGATAACCAGAGATTCTTTGGTTTTGTAGTACCTGAGAAACCTAAAGTTGCCTTAATTGGTAAGTCACAGCAAACAAGATACATCCAATTAATTTTAAGTTCGTTAGCAACAGGGGAGAAATTGACTGATTTGCAAATATTTGACCCGAAGCAGATACCGGGTATCAATTTTTCTGATTTTGATTTGGTGATTTTTGCAGGAGGACCATATTTAAAAAGTGATTTTCAGAAGTTGAGTCAATTTATTTATAATGGTGGTTCAGGATTAATTTTTGCAGATGAGTTAACAGATTTTGAAACATTTAAGTCATTCATAAATCAATTAGGTTTTGGGATGATTAAGGAAAAAGTATTTGAGAAAGACAATCCAGCTGTCTTTACTATGGTTGATAAGGTTCATCCAATTTTTGAAGGAGTATTTAAGGGAACAACTGAAAGTAAAGCAGTAGTAGAATCTTCAAATATTTGGAGGGCTTATGTTAATAGTGGTGGTTTGGGAATAATTACGACAACGGGAGGTAATTTCCTTACAGAAGTAAAAAATGGAAGTGGAAAAGCTATATATTGTTCAGTCACTCCTGATACAAAATGGAGTAATTTCCCATTAACCGGAATTTTCCCTGCTCTTATCTATAGAAGTGTGGTATTCCTATCTGCAACAGAGGGATTAGGAAGATTCGCTTTAACTGGTGAGAATATTTTACTGTCGTTACCAAAAAGGTATGTCAGTGGTGGTAATTTTAAAGTAATTGATGCGAATGGGATTGTCAAATACCAATCAGCAGTTATGCTACCATCAGGAGCGGTGTTATCATTGGACAACCTTAGCTTTCCCGGGGTAACCGCTGTTTACTCTAATCAGGAAAAAATCATAGAAATTGTCTCAGTTAATCATCCTTCAATTGAATCAAGATTAGAATCTGCTGATATTGATGTCATTGAAAAGAGTTTGAAAACAATAATTAAAAATGCGAATATTAACATTGTAACTGAACCGAAGAAGGTGATGAGCAAAGTCAATAGATTAAGAACTGGCACAGAATTATGGCAGATATTTGTGATATTTGGGATTTTATGTTTAATTGCTGAAATGTTTGTTAGAAAAAATTCGAAGAATGAAATCGAGGAAAATTAGATTATGGGAATAAAAACTTCTTCTGAAGTAAAAACAATAATGAGCAGTAATGATATTCCTGAGAATTATAAATATTACTGGAATTATCAGTATGAACTTGGGAAACAGTTTATTGTCCCTTATTCACTTGATAGCGGGTGTTTTAAAAGAGGAGATAATGTTTTCGAAGTTGGTTCAGCTGAAGGTGGTGTTTTGGCGGCATTTGTTCAAGCCGGAGGAAAAGAAGCAACGGGTACTGATATTGCTATGGATAGAATTGAAATGGGGCAGAGGATTGCAAATATTTTGGGGTTAAATATTAAGTTTAGTAGCCATAATATCATTACGGAAAATATCCCTAAAGAATGGGAAAACAATTTTGATTTGGTTTTACTCAGAGATGTCATTGAGCATTTGGATGATACTGATTTGGCTTTAGCAAATATTAGGAGAATAATAAAACCCGGTGGTTTCTTGTTTGTATCATTCCCACCATATTACTCTGCTTTTGGTGGCCATCAACATACTTTAGGGAATGTATTAGGTAAATTGCCTTTTATTCATTTTTTACCGAATGTTATATTTCAAAAAATGATATCAAATGGCAGAGATGCTGATATTCAGGAAGTCCGAAGATTACAAAAAATAAAATTGACAACCAGAAAATTTGAAGATGCGTCGAATATGAATGGATTTAGTTTATACAAAAGAGAGTTCTATCTGCTGCGACCTGTTTATAAAATGAAATTTGGCTTACCCACAATTAAGTTAACTTCAATATCATCATTGCCATTTATAAAGAATTATTTAAGTATGGAAGCTCTGTATATTTTACAAAAGCATTGATTGTTCAAAGCGAAATTAGTTGTCAATCAAACCCCTACCGCTTTTTTTAATTAAATTCTCATTTTTTAAATCAACAAAGATAGAATCAAGAATACCATTAATAAAATTTCCACTTTTAGGTGTTGAATATTTTTTTGCTATATCAATAGCTTCATTAATGCTGACTTTTGTTGGAATTTCTTCAAAATGTAAAATTTCTGTAATAGCAATTTGCATAAGTAAGATATCAATTTTTGCAATTCTGTCAAGGTGCCAATTAGCGGTGTGTTGCTGAATTAAATTATTTATTTTTTCTCTGTTATCAAGAGTGAGCTTAATTAAACTTCTGGCAAATTCAATCTCTTCATCATCCCAAATAATAGGAATATCGGATTCAAGTTCAGTTACTTCATCCTCAGTTAAAATCTTTTCAGATTTTTCTTCGTTATCACCAAAATTGAATTTTCTAAAAAATATATGAGAAAAATTTTCCTGCCAAGAAATTTCAGAAGTGTCAGTTGACATTAAAATTTGTAGAACTTTTTCCCGGGCCAGTCGTCTTGAACCAGAAATAGTTTTTTTCTTGCTCAGTGTAAATTGTTCGTTAATTTCTTCCACTTTAATCATCTTAAAAAGAACGTTTAAAAATTAGTAAAATTTAAAATATAAATTTAAATATAAAAAAGTTAATAATTTGCTTTTTTATTTGCTTTTTTTTTCATTATAAATTTATATTTTTAATATTTTAGTTTTTGCCAAATGGAATTTGCTTATTTTGTAAATTGTAAAAAGCAATAATATGGATGTAAAAATAAATAGTGATGATGATTATAATGTGTCAGAAGAAAATGATGCATATATACTTCAACCCAAAAAAGCGATGACATTGGAAAATGCTCATTTTTACGATAAGTTCACGCTTGATTATAGTTATTTAAAAAATAAGTCCACTTTTATTATTGACTTCTCCCTGCTTAGAGAATATGACAGTTATCTTGTAGTTTTTATTGATTCTATTAAAAGAGAGTTATCTATAACTCAGATAAGAGTGGAGATAAGAAACTTATCTTCCGAGATGGAACATTTTTATAATATTTTGACTCCCAAGGGTGGCATAGAGAGGGATTGGAAAAGGTATTCGTTTTGGTTTATCTGGATATCAAATATTGGTAATAATACAATAGAGTTATTGAAAGGTACTTATTTTT
>RCNQ01000258.1 GCA_003731675.1 Bacteroidetes/Chlorobi group bacterium ChocPot_Mid | reverse complement strand
GAACTGTTGCATCTGGTCTTGGGTATGATTGTATTTATAGCTGAGTTGAGCCAATTGCAGTGCAGTGTTGTTGCTGATAAAGAGGGTGAGACCAATTACAAACACAATCATCGCCATAGTAGAAAGAGCAGGGCGATGATTTTTCAAAGCCCAGTACAAGGCAAAGATAGCAGGAAAGGAAATGACGAGAGTGAGCAGATTCAAAAAGTCGAGGTAGTAAAGACTTAAAAGAGGATTAACCTGAAAGAGAGCGAATCTGTCCACGGCATTTTTGGGGATTGAGTTTAAGTCTCCGCTGATTGAAAAGGCAATAAAGATATCGAGGAGACTGCCTAAGACGACTAAGATAGCGGCAACAGCACCTGCTTTGTAAACACAACTTTGGTGTTTTTGGGTGTTTTCGGGGTTTTGGGTGTGTGTCATTATATTTTAAATAAAAATGATTAAATAACTTAACAAAATTAATAAAATTGCAGACAAAAACAAATTATTTTAATTTGTAAATGTTAAAAATGGAAATGAAAACGAAATGATAATGAAACATATTTTCTAATACGCATAGCTCAAGCCAAGCATTATTCTCGGCAAACGAAAAATTATTCCTTTTTTTTAAATTTCATACTACCAAATTAATTCAAATTATTTAATAAACAAAATCCACATAAATTTTTACATAAAGTAAATTAACAAAGAAGATTTTTGTTTATTATGGCTTTAAGTGTTAGATTTGTATTCAGGTAAGTTTACATTTATTAAATATTTATAGGTTATTCACAAAGAAGTGATTAAGGCGAAGAAACATATAATCAGGAATATTGCATTAAGGCAGGAGAGCTTGTCTGAAGGGCATTATTTTTCGCTGCGACCTATGAATATGTCAAAATCGAGAGCAACAAAGATACTGCTGTTTAAACATTATCAGACTGACGCTCCTATTTAAGTTCTAAAAGAATATAATTATTACGATTTTTTATATATATTTGTCTTTTAATTGGACAGAAATTTTTGTTTATATTTATTAATTAGAAAAAAGGGAGTTATCACGTGAAAAAAGATTTTTTAAAGATATTGGATTTTACTACTGAGGAAGTACTGGATACTTTCAAGTTAGCAATTGATATGAAGAAGAATCCTTCGAAGTACAGCGAAGCATTGAAGGGCAAAACACTGGCTTTGATATTCGAGAAGCCATCATTGAGGACAAGAACAAGTTTTGATATTGGTATTCAGCAGTTGGGAGGGTATTCGCTTTATTTATCACCGGCTGAGATTAATCTTGGAAAAAGGGAATCAGTATATGATGTTTCGATGGTATTGGACAGGATGGTTCAGGGGATAATGATAAGGACATTTGGTCACGATATAGTAGAAGATATGTCAAGATTTACAAGAATACCTGTGATAAACGGATTGACTGATTACACACATCCCTGTCAGGGTATGGCAGATTATATGACAATCAAGGAAATCAAGGGAGATTTCAAAAAGTTGAAGTTAACTTATGTTGGTGATGGCAATAACGTTGCACATTCTTTGATGAATGGCGGAGCAAGACTTGGAGTGCATGTTGTTGTTTCTACTCCAGCGGGATACGAGCCGAATCTTGTTGCCTTCAAAGAGGCAGAGGAAGCGGCAAAGCTTACGGGAGCAAAGATTGAATACATTAAAGACCCGTTTGAAGCGGTCAAAAATGCTGATGTTGTTTACACAGATACATGGGCATCAATGGGACAGGAAGCTGAAGCAGAAAAACGCAGAAGAATTTTCAAGGATTATCAGGTGAACGAAAAACTGATGGCAAAAGCGAAAAAAGATGCAATCTTTATGCATTGTCTTCCTGCACACAGGAACGAAGAAGTAACTGATGCTGTGATTGATTCGAAGCAATCGGTAGTATTTCAGGAAGCTGAGAACAGGTTGCATGTTCAGAAGGCGATTATGTATCAGTTGATGAAGTAATTTTTTAATGTAGAATGTAGAATTTAAAATGTAGAAGGTAGAATAGCAGATTTGTTAATGAAGAATTTACATTATACTTTTGCTTTTGTTTTTCAGCTAACTTCTAACATCTAATAGCAAAGAAAAATGGCACAAAAAGCGTTAATAGCAGTAGGTGGTAATTCACTGATAAGAGCTGGTGAGAGGGGTACTCTTGCCGAGCAATCAGCCAATGCGAGGGCAACAGCTAAGAGTATAGCCCGAATGATAAAGCTTGGATGGGAGGTAGTGATAACTCACGGGAACGGTCCACAGGCAGGAGCGGCTTTGCTACGTTCAGAGAGGGCAGGAAATGAGGTTTATACTCATACTCTCGATATGTGCGTTGCAACAACTCAAAGCGAAATCGGTTACATAATGCAAAGGGAACTGGAATTTGAACTAAAGCAACTTGGCTTAAAAAAGCTCGTTACAACAATTCCGACGATGGTGCTTGTTGATAAAAATGATAATGCATTTAAAAATCCGACTAAGCCGATAGGTCCTTTTTACGAGAAAAATGTGGCAGAGCAAAAACGCAGAACATTGGGTTGGGATATAGTCGAAGATGCGGCAAGAGGTTACCGCAGGGTAGTTGCCTCACCTGAGCCAATTGAGGTTTTGCAGTTGGAAGTTATTTCGAAATCTATCGAGATGGGAATAGTTGTTATTGCTCTTGGAGGGGGCGGAATTCCTGTGGCATACGGCGAAAACGGAGAGATTGTGGGAATGGAAGCAGTGATTGACAAAGACCGTTCTTCTGCTTTGCTTGCAAAAAATCTGAATGTTGATTTGTTTGTTATCAGTACTGATACTGACCAGGTTTATTTGAATTACAAAACAGACAGGCAACAGGGTATCCGCAAAGCGACTGCTGAGGAGATGCAAAGGTATTTGGACGAAGGGCAATTTCCTCCCGGAAGTATGGGACCAAAAGTTGAATCTGCTATTAAATTCATAAAGAATGGTGGTAAGAAAGTGATAATTACTTCTTATGAATATTTGATGGATGCTTTGGAAGAGAAAGCGGGAACGCATATTAGTGAATAGTGAAGAGTGAAGAGTGAAGAGTGAAGAGTGAAGAGTGAAGAGTGAAGATTGAA
>RCNQ01000257.1 GCA_003731675.1 Bacteroidetes/Chlorobi group bacterium ChocPot_Mid | reverse complement strand
CTTTTCCATGCTCACGTATGGCTAAAGTATTGTTTTCAACTTCTTTTTTTCCTATAATTAAGGCAAAAGGTATCTTTTGTTGTTCTGATTCAGCTATTTTCCTGTTTACCTTTTCGCTCCTTAAATCAAGATTTACTCTAAATCCTAATTCATTTAATCGGTTAAAAACTAATTGTGCATACTCATGTTGTTCCTGTCCGATAGGGAGGATGCTGATTTGAACAGGTGATAACCAAAATGGGAAATTACCTGCATAGTGCTCAATTAAGATTGATATGAATCTCTCAAATGAACCGAAAGGTGCTCTATGTATTATTACAGGTCTGTGAGTTGTATTATCTGCTCCGACATATTCTAAGTCAAACCTTTCAGGCATCACATAATCTACCTGAACAGTTCCAAGTTGCCACTTTCTGCCCAAAGCATCTGTAACAATAAAATCTACTTTAGGTCCATAGAATGAAGCTTCTCCAAAAGCTATATGATATTCAAGTCCCATCTCATCTGCAACTTCTTTAATTTCTTTCTGAGCTGTCTCCCACATTTCAGGGTCACCGGCATATTTGGAAGAATCATCATCTCTGAATGAAAGCCGAGTGACTACTTTCATATCAAAAGTTTTAAAAACCAATTGTGTCAGCTCTATTGCATTCTTGAGTTCATCTTTCAGTTGCTCATGCATACAATATATATGTGCATCATCCTGTGTAAATCCCCTAACCCTTGAAAGTCCGCTTAGTTCACCTGATTGTTCATATCTATAAACAGTGCCAAATTCAGCCAAACGGATTGGGAGGTCTTTATAAGAGCGTGGTTTTGATGAATATATCTGATGATGATGTGGACAATTCATCGGTTTCAATAAATATTCTTCATCCTCAACAGTAATTGGTGCAAACTGAGATTCAGCATAATAAGGATAATGCCCAGAAGTTTTGTACAAATTCAGATTACCTATATGGGGTGTAATTACTTCTACATAACCTCTTTTTAATAACTCTTCTTTAATGAATGCTTCAAGCTTTCTTCTTATAATAGCACCTTTGGGCAACCATACAGGAAGCCCGCCACCAATAGCAGGTGTTATCAAAAACAATTCAAGTTCTTTTCCTAATTTCCTATGGTCTCTTTTTTTGGCTTCTTCGAGGAAAGTCAGGTAATCTTCCAGCATTTTTTTCTTTGGGAATGAAATTCCATAGATTCTGGTCATCATTTTTCTTGTTGAATCACCCTTCCAATATGCACCTGCAATACTCAACAATTTTACATTCTTAATTCTTCCGGTTTCAGGAATATGAGTTCCCCGGCAAAGGTCAGTAAAATTACCTTGCTTGTAAAAAGTAATTTTATCGTCTTTCAAGCCTTCCAGTAATTCGAGCTTATATTCATCACCAACTTTTTTGAAATATTCGACTGCATCATCCCATGATATTTCAACACGGTTATATGTCGAATTGTTTTTTGACAATTCAAGCATTTTTGCCTCTATCTTTGGTAAATCTTCTAAATTTAATGATTTTCCTTCAGGTAAATCTACATCATAATAAAAGCCATTTTCAATTGCAGGACCTACGCCAAATTTTGTTCCGGGATATAGAGATTCTATCGCTTCAGCCATCAAATGGGCAGAAGAATGCCAATAAATTTCTTTGCCTTCATCATCATCAAAAGTTACAATTCTTATACTTGAGTCCTGATTAATCGGAGTTGATAAATCATATTTCTCATTATTGACAAAAATTCCAAGAGCATTTCTTGCTAAACCCTCTGAAATTGACAATGCTATCTCCATTCCTGTTGTTCCTTCAGGATATTCACGAATATCTCCGTTTGGCAATGTTATTTTCATTATTATTTTATATATAATTAATTTTACATCATTTATAAACTTTTATAAACGAAAAATCATTAATGATATTTGATACTAATTCAGTTTATAAAAACAATTTACGAATATTAATCAAATGTAAATTTTTTTTGAAAGTAGTTTTTCATAATTTAAGTAATATATTTATAATTATTTTAATTAATTCACTTTATTGTATAAGAATGCTGGTAATTTCAAGAAAAACCGGGGAGGAAATTCTGATTGGCGATTCGATAAAAATAACAATACTCAATATCGACAGGGGGGTAGTTCGTATCGGAATTGAAGCACCAAAAGAAATATCAATCCGTCGCAATGAAGCATCACATAAAACCGGTTATACAAGTGATGAAGCAGAACAATCTTCTAAGCTTTAGGATGAGCTTTCTTATAAGCTGATTTTAATCTTTCTATGGATACATGTGTGTAAACCTGAGTTGTTGACAAAGAAGCATGCCCCAACATTTCACTTACACTTTGTATATCAGCACCATTATCCAGCAAATGAGTTGCAAAAGTATGTCTTAATACATGCGGACTCTTTTGAGGTGATTCTGTATTCAATCTCATCAAAGCATTTATTATTCTGTATGCATTTACTGAATTCATTCTTTTCCCTTTTTTGGACAAAAAGAGAGCTGTTTCATTGCTGTTTTGCAATAATTCATTTCTCTTTTCCAAATATTTCTTAATAGCTGAAAGAGCTTTACTCCCAATAGGTACAACTCTTTCTTTGTTACCTTTTCCTAAAACCTTAACACTGCGCTGATAAAAATTAATATCATTTACATCCAAATTTAATGCTTCACTAATTCTTAACCCTGAGGAATATAATAATTCAATAAGTGCCTTATTTCGAATATCTTCTACTGAATCCTCCCCGATATTTTCAATAAGTCTTGCAATTTCATTTTGCAATAGAAATGATGGTAACTTTTTATCCTTCTTGGGTGAGGGTACTAATGATGCGGGATTTTTTTCTGTTAATCCTTTTTTCTGACAATATTTAAAGAATGATTTTACAGCAGCAATTTTTAATCTCAACGATGATTTCTTCTGACCTTTTTCCAACAGAAAGCTCAGAAAAGGTCTTATATCATTCGTTTCAATCTCATTTAATTCTGGCACTTCACCAAATTCTTCCTGAAGAAAATCAAAAAACTGAGCTAATGCAGTACCATAGCTCTCAACTGTATATTGTGAATAATTTCTTTCAGTTTCACAATATATCAAAAATTGCTTTATTCCTTCCTCAATTTTCATAATTTATCTCATTTTAATACTTTAAAACAAAGCAAAATACAAGCCAATATATAAAATTCATCTAAATAATTGAAAATTTAAAGCAGAAAATATTATGATATGACAAATTTTTTTATTATTATAATAATTTGAAATTTTGTGAATTTGAAAACAATTAGGAGTTTCTTCAAATGAAGAAAATAATTTGTATAATATTTATTCTGAATTTTGCTTTTCCTCTCATTGGACAACCGCAAATATCATACCTGCTTCCTGATATTGGAACGCCAGGTATGTCAACATATATGGAAATAATTGGTCCCTTTGACCCTGATAATCCGAACGCTTCCAAAGGTAATTTTCGTGTTGACGGATTAATTCCTAATTCGGTCGGTCAAGTTAAATGTTTAAATTCGACAGATAATTGGAAACTTACATTTAGCCCTATGGTTGTAAGTTGGGATGGAAGGATGGTTTCCGTTTATGTTTTTGTAAATCCAGTACTTAATCCAAATTCTGCTGATTGGGAAGCTCTTTTACCTGAATTCCGAATACCGATTGTTGTTCAGAC
>RCNQ01000256.1 GCA_003731675.1 Bacteroidetes/Chlorobi group bacterium ChocPot_Mid | reverse complement strand
TGTACCAGAAAATGAAGTCTATTACTTTGGATATTTTTCACGCACTATCATTAAAAAACCTGATGGTTCAAATGGCCCTTATCCACCAACCCTCGGTCATATCTGGGTTGATGTAAATGACAACTTACCATCAGCTAATCCACCTCAGGAACCTTATTTAAAACTTGTTGATAACAAAATTCAGATTAAACTCTGGAAAAGAGCTTACCCTGAATCCAGATTCTCTGATGTCGCAACACTGGTTACCGAATTTTCACAAGACCCTGCTTATAATCTCGGATACGGTTCCGGACCAATTACCGGTATCTCTGTTGGAGATGTTTATGCCATCAAATTCGATGAAGGAATTTACGCACTTATGTACATCCGCCGTGTTGACAACGGCACTGAAAATACATCAAGTAAACAATCAGGTATCGAATTCAGAGCTGTCTATCCAATTTATATTTTTTAAATTACCATCGGGAGAATAAGATGAACATTAAGTCAAATGATAATATGAAAAACACAGAAAAATTAATAACTATATTTAAAATTTTACCCTTTTTAATAGCATTATTTCTTATCTCACAAACAGCAATTGCTAAAGAAGACCTCAGTGGTGGTATATTGGATAAAAACGTAAACTCAGAATATGAAGACTATGGCGCTTATGTAATCTTCGGCACTGATACTGACACTCTGTTTTTTACAAGCTCCCGTCCCGTTGACAAAAAAAGGAAGATTGCTATTACTGCAGAAATGTTCTTCAGTACCAGACCTGCAAACCAAAGGTACGTTATGAAGATAAACGAAGGTTGGTCAAAAGCAAAGCAAATTGTTGCTGAAAATTCTAAAATTGCAGAATTCACACGAGGTTCTATTGCCTTTAACTCAACAAAAAGCAAAATCATTTTCGCCGCTGAACGCGACCTTACAAACGAAAAAGCCCAAGGGTCAAGCTATCTCTTCGATTTATACGAAATGTATAAAGACTTAACCGGTTTCTCCCAACCAGAACCACTGACTATAATCAACGAACCAGATTACTGGGATTCACAACCGGCTCTTTCCCAAGATGGAAAAGTTCTATTTTTTGTATCAAACCGCCCGGGTGGTATGGGTGGACTCGATATTTGGTATTCTGTCGCAGACTATAAAGGCATTTGGACAAAACCGCAATTAGTCCCAAATATTAACACTCCCGGTGATGAAAGCTCACCTCACTGCGGAAGTGATGGCTTTTTCTACTTCTCCAGCAACTGGAATTATGAAAAAAATTCAAAAGGAAACACAGGCAAAGATATCTATAGAGCTGAATATACAAAAAATCAGGGGCTTTGCTTCCCTGCAAAACCTGTACTTCTCGATGAAGCTATTGCAAACGACGCAAAAAAATACGGTCTTGACATCCCTGAAAATATTAGTTACAATTCCGATTCCGACGATGAATTCCCATACATCAGCGAAGACAGAAAAGCAATTTTTATTACTTCAAACCGTAAATCTGATATACCGAAACGAAACATCTATGCTTATTCCTTACCAAAATCGAAAATTCGCCTTCAGGTAAACGTCAGCGAAAAAATCCTTGATGCAAACGGTTTCCTTGTAAAAGATGCAACTCCCAAAATTGGAATAAACCTTACACTTTTTGACAAAGCAACAAATGTATCCAAAGATATTACTTCAGGTTCTCCATACGAAGTTGATGCAGACAAAGAATACTCAATTCAATTTTCCAAATTCGTTGAGGAAGAATGCTACAGCAACAGAGTTGAAGGACCACAAAATCTGACTATAAAAACCTTTCACCCTTTTGGAAAAGACACACTCTTTATTGTTGATGTCCTTATAGTAAGACAAAAAGTTGAAATTCCCCCTATTGTGTTCAACTCTACCGACACCCTGCCATACTTTATCACTGGGTATTGGTATCCTAACACAACCGAAAACCTCGAAGAATACAGAAAAAGAGAATCAAATGGTTTCTTCAATAAAACAGGTTTTGTTGATTCAACAGGATATGATTACTATAAAATTACTTCCTTAATAGATAAAAGTTTTAAAGAACAACTTTACGAACCTTTAGAAGAATTACTCCCCGCATTCCAGGACTTTTGCAGGGATACACTATATCTTAAAGTTACGGTTCACGGCTATACAGACCCTCGTGGTTTGTCCGGTGGAGAAGATCATCCCTACCGCCCTGAATCAAAATATCAGAGAATTTATCCAGATGTTTCTGTTACTGTCGGTGTGGATGAAAGAGGTCAACCTGTTACTATACCATCAGGGATTAATATGTGGAACTTTAACTGGCCCCTTGACCCGAACAACAAAGAAGGAAAATGGATTAAACTACCTAACGAAGGTGAAAAAGGCAATATTCTTCTATCAAAACTTCGTGCATATTTCACATTTGTAACTTTTGATAAAAAAATGTCCCAAATTTCCCCAATCTACGAACAATTAAGGAATAATGGCAGAATCATTCTCGATGCAGAAGGCTTTGGTATTGACAAAGAAGGCTTCAAACTCAGAAACTTGAGAGATGACCCACAAAGCAGAAGAATAGAAATTTACTTGGATATTCTCAGACCTGAAGAATTAGCTTATCATAAAAGATTACCCGGTGGACAAATTAAACAATCTCCCATTTCCAATTCAAATGCAAAACCTGTTGCAACTATTCCAAAAGTAGAGCAAAAAACTGAAACAGTTAAACAAGAATTACCTGCTAAACAGGAAATAACTCCTGAAATCAAACAAATTCTTGATGAGCAAACAAAAACTCAGGAACCTACTAAGTTCGAAACAGAAGAAAAATACTCAGACAAAAAAGAAATAGAAAAAAAATACGAGGAGGTGAAACCTTTACAAATTACCCAACCTCTTCCACCAGCAAAAGATGACCCAAGAATTCAAAAAGCAGATGCAGAAAAATTTTGCTATAAAATATATTACCAATCATATTCAGATTTCGAAGAAGCTTTGAAAGCAAAACAAATTCTTTCTGCCGCTGGTGTCGAAGAAGCAAGAGTCGTTGAAATTATTGATAATTTTGGCGGAAATAAAACTTATGAACTTTATTCAGGTTGCTATACTGATGCAATTAAAGCTCTGAATGCTATGAAACAAGTATCATGGACAACAGAAGCATTACAACTAAAACGTAATCCGGTCATAATAAAATAAATAATATTATTAATAATTTATCGAAAGGAATTTAATGAAAAAAATACTTATATTGATTGCACTCTCTTCATTTATTGTCCTGTTAAGTTGCCAAACCGGTTACAGAACTCAAAAGGACAAAGAAATTGCTTCTGAAATCGAACACACTAAAAACGATTACAAAATCACACAATCAAAAAGTGCTGTTATTCCAAAAGATGGTTCCGGTCCTGTTGCTGGTTTCTCTGAGGCAAGCAATCCTGATGTGATTATTACATTCAAGGAATTTGGTGTACCTCAATTTGTCGAAAATGGTAAAACTGCAAACTTTATTTATGAAGGAATTGACCCTGACGATACATACATTATGTATGAATCTTATGGCAATGGCTACAACCTCACACTCAGAAAAATTGACGAAAGAGTAGCCGTCAAATTCGAAAAACTCTGCCAATTGTTTATCGTTGGTAATCCTTCGCTGACAAGCATTCGAATACCTGAGAACCTCAGATATGAACAAATCATCTGGACACCAAGAAATGACGGTACATGGGAATTAAGAATCGGAACAACCGAAAGAGGTTGCAAAAGCAAATCTCTCGACGAATTACAAAAAATGCGTAATAAAAATTACGAAAATTCTGTACCAAAATAATGTTAAATATCAAT
>RCNQ01000255.1 GCA_003731675.1 Bacteroidetes/Chlorobi group bacterium ChocPot_Mid | reverse complement strand
AAAGCTGGTATGCTTGTTACAATGCTACGAGCCGCTGGCTTTGAATCTTATCCGGCAATGACAATGGCAGGTTCAAGAATTGATTATATCCCAGCAGACCAATTTAACCACAGTGTTACTGTCGCAAAATTGTCAAATGGACATTGGATATTGCTTGACCCTACATGGGTGCCGGGTGTCAGAGAAGAATGGTCAAGTGCAGAACAACAGCAACAATTTTTAATGGGTATCCCAGGTGGTTCTGATTTGATGACTACACCTGTATCACCACCTGAAAATCATTTCCTTAAAATGTCTTGCGAATCACAACTTTTTGATAATGGAACTCTCGAAGGAAAAATCACTATAACAGCTGAAGGACAAACAGATGCGGCAATACGAAGAAGCTTTGTTAGAACTTACCAGTCAGCATGGAAAGAGATTCTTCCAGCTTATTTATCCCGATTAAATCCAAACTCAGATATCAAAGAGATTAAATATTCTGACCCATATAATATCAACATTCCAATAAAAATTGAATTGTCATTTAAAATACCGGATTTTGCTTTAATCACAAATGAACAAATTATCTTTTCTCCACTGTTAGCAATAAATCCTTTTAATGATTATACATTCAGTAGTGAATTGTTCATTGATACAAGTCTTACTGATAGAAAATTCGGATTTAGGACACGTTGCTCCAAGCTTGTTCAAATCGAAGAGAATATGAAATTACCAAAATTTAAAGCTAAAAAGTCTATCCCTGAATTTAGCAACATAAACAGTAAATGGGATAGTTTCTCCGCAAAATACACCATAGATTCTAATAAATTACTGTTGAAAGCTGAGCACAAAATTGGGAAAAGAATATATGAAGCTGAGGAATGGAAAGATTTCAAATCAGCTTTGATTGAAAGGTATAAATTAATGAATTCTGTTATAGTTTTAGAAAAGTAAAGAGGTCAATAATGAAAAATCTATATATTATAATTCTGTTTGTATGTTGTCTTATTAACATTAATTTAAAGTCAGAACAAGTAGTCCCTGATGCATATTATAACTTTGTTAAACACGAATATCAACTTAATGATGATGGTTCTATTGTCTATCACTATGAACACAATCTCAAACTTTTATCATATATGTCTTTCAATAGATTATTCGGTGAATCATTCATCACATATAATTCAGATTGGCAGGAACTCAAAATAATTAAAGCAGAAACTAAATCCAGTTCAGGTGAAATTATAAAATCACCTTTCAATGCTTTTAATAAAGTACTCCCCGGAGAAGTTGGTCAGGCAACTACTTATATGAACTTACGAGAAATGGTTGTCACTCATACAGGTCTTGAAAGAAATGCTGAAATTGCTTTCGAATATTCCTTAACTTCAAAAAAAGGATTTTATCCTGGGTTAATCGGAAAAATTACTATAGGTTCACACGAACCAATAAAATATTTCGAAATCGTTATCAAGGTACCAAAAGATTCAAAAATCAACCTGTTCATGAGTAATAATGGTCCTATGGGCGAAAAATCTACTCATGATAATTTTGATTTCTATACATGGAAACTTTACGATATTCCTTTGATACCTGTTGAATCTAATCAACCAAACATGGAGTTATTCTTACCAACACTTTATATTTCCACTGCAACAAATTCGGATATTGTCAGACATCTTGATTTGGAAAATAATCAATTGTTCGAACTATCATCTAAAGCGAAGGATGTATGTAATGAAATAATAAAAAATCAATTTTCTTTTCAAGATAAATGTTTTGCTCTTCGCAACTATATTTTCCAAAACATAGGTCAGACAAATATTGAAATTACATATCTTGGCTGGAAGACAAAGAAAGCACAGGAAACTTTCGACAGAAACGTTGGTTCGAAACTCGATAGAGCAATTTTATTAACAGCAATGTGCAGAGCTGTAGGAATCAATGCTGAAATAGCGGTTACCACTAATTTTTCTAATGCAAAGCCCGATTTATCCTTGCTGTCTCAATGGGGTGAATACCTTGTATATTGCACTTCGGACAATACAAACGACTTTCCACTTCTTCTCGACCCGAACAATAACCAAAACAGTATTTTACCAAAATCTATTTCTAAGAAAACAACTTTTGTGGTAAATCCCAAAAAAATATCCTTGATTCCAGCAACAGATGAGCCAGGTAAACTTACGTTATCTCTAAATTTAAAACTCACTAATGAAAGCACAGAAGGATTAGGCAAAATCTCAGTTTCCGGGGACTATATGCCCGACTTTGAATATGAAAAATGCAACAAAACCATCAACGGATATTTCAATGCATTAGGATGGACAACTGACAATAAGGGGAAAGATAAATTTTCATTGAATGAATTTTCGGAAAATATCAAGATTAAGAAAATCCATGAGAAAATGCTTGATGATATAATCGAATTAGAGCTACCGTTTATATCTCCACAGTTACAGAAGATTGAACTTATTCCCGTTACCAGAGTGACACCATTTGGCTTAACTTCTTTGATTGATGAAGAATACAATATAAAAATAGAATTGCCGAATAATCTGAAAAATATTTTCACTCCAAAAGAACTAAATATAAGCAATCCGGTTGGTTCATTAAGCAGTACAGTAAAGAATGACAAAAACACAATAGAGATTCATCGTAAAATCAAAATCGCAAAACAATACATAGCACCGGAAGATTACCATTATTTATATGAATTGATTTCCGCATGGAAAAATAAATATCATAATAATGTGTATTTGAAATAAGGTTATTTACTATAGAAATATATTAGTAGATCCTGAAAATGATTCTTTTGATATAAATTGTAATTCTCTGCTTCTATTTGATATTTGAATCCTGATTTTTCAAATTCAATTAGTAATTTACCTAATTTTGAATCATCATTGCCAATATTATGATGATATTCAAGGATTATCTCATTAAACTGATTGAGTTGTTGTTTTTCAATTAATTTATTCAACACATGATGTTCAGCTCCTTCAATATCCATTTTTAGAAGGTCTATTTTTCTGTTATTCAATTTATTTTCGATAAAATCAGAAAGTGAAATACTCTCAACTTCAATTTTGTCCTTGGGAAGTCTGTCATAAATAGTGGACATAACTAATGACCCAGGACGACTTTTATCAATGTAGAAATCAAGTTTCCCATTAAAATCAGAAACTGCAGCATTATATAAATAAACATCTTTATAATTATTCATCTCAACATTGCTCTTCAATTTTTTAAATGTATCCAAATCAGGCTCGAATGCATGTATTTCTGAATCAGGATAAAGCCATTTAAAATAAATAGTAGCTAAACCTATATTAGCACCACAATCAATTATCAGTGGTTTTGAATTTGATGAATAAAAATAATATTCTTGTCTGGCAAATATATCTTTAAAAAGAAAGTAAAAATCTTTATAATTATAAAAACTCACTTTGAATTCTTTGAAATTTTCAGTATCTGATGTTAAAAATTTCAGAAAATATGTTTTAAAAAATACTTTACGGAAATATTTTTTAATTTTTTTTATATTTTTTTTATTCAAAGAACTTGCTTGTAAATGAGCTACATCATTTATAGCTCTGAATAATATATCAATTTTACCCATATTCAACTCATCATTTTAAATTATTATTCGACTATTATTTTACCTGATTTTATATGATTCCCAATTTTTATAGTAAAGAAATATAAGCCATTTAACACCTTAATCCCATTACTATCACTACAATTCCATATAATAATATTATTTCTTTCTCTTAATGTCTTAATTTCACAACCTAACATATTAAATATTTTCAACTCAATTAATTCATTATCAGAATTATTGAATTTGAATGTTGCAAAATTACTAATTGGATTTGGTATAACCAATAATTCTTCAGAATTTATTTCATTATCTTCAGTAGATAAAATAACATCTGATGGATTTGGACAAAAATTCCAATTAAGAATCTCATGCTTTTCATGTGCATTTCCTGTAGAAGATGTAAAACCAACCCATGAATATTCTCCCAATTCCAAATTCAGCATTGAAGAAATATCAATATCTTTTAGAAATAATATAGGTGATTGATTACTTATTATAAGTGTATCAAAATAAACT
>RCNQ01000254.1 GCA_003731675.1 Bacteroidetes/Chlorobi group bacterium ChocPot_Mid | reverse complement strand
CACAAAGTTCACAGAGATTTTTACACAGAGAGCACAAAGAGTGATTGTCTAAACTGTGATTTGTGTTATTGTCTGAACTGTGATTTGTGGGATTTAGGGGAATACAGGATTTAATTTCATGGTATTTCGAAAATCAATGTTTATATTATCTCTGTGTTCTTTGTGCCTTCTTCGAGTGCTTTGTGGTTAAATGTATTAATAAGAATTTTTACCACAAAGTTCACAGAGATTTTTACACAGAGAGCACAAAGAGAGATTGTCTGAACTGTGATTTGTGTTAATTGTCTGAACTGCGATTTGTGGGATTTAGGGGAATACAGGATTTTAATTTCCTGTTTTCCTAATAATCCTAAAAATCCCCGTTCCGACATTTGTGTTGATTGTCTGTTCTGCAAGTTGTTGCAATTGACAAAACATATTTTTTTTAATGTAAATTTTATTAGCAATAATCATCAATATTTTAAATTAGTTATCGTCAAAAAGCTCACTTATCGAAATTATGTTAAACTTAATTTAAATTTAGCTATGGAATTGAAAAATAATGAGTTTGAGTTCAAAGCAGAGATGAAGCAACTACTCAATCTTATAGTGCATTCTTTATATACTAATCCTGAGATTTTTTTAAGAGAACTGGTTTCAAATTCATCAGATGCATTGAATAAAATCAGGTTCAGGAGACTGACGGACAACAATATGATTGACCCTGACAGTGAGTTGACAATAAAAATTGAAGTTGATAAGGATAAGAAGACTTTTACCATTGAAGATACCGGTATTGGTATGACAAAAGATGACTTAATAAACCGAATAGGTACAGTTGCAAGTTCGGGTACTTTGGAATTTTTAAGAAATCTGAAGGCGGGTGAAAACGCAGATAAGAAGTTAGACTTAGAGCTTATCGGTCAATTCGGAGTAGGTTTTTATTCTGCATTTATGGTTACTGATGAGATTACTTTGGAGACTTTGTATGCAGATGTTGATTCAAAAGCTTATAAATGGATATCCAAGGGCGAGGAAAAGTTTATAATTGATGACTCTGAAAAGAAGAGCAGAGGGACAAAAATTTATTTTACATTCAAAGATGATTTCAAACATTTTGCTGATGCTGAGACAATTAAATCAATTTTGCATAAATACTCTAACTTTGTTGATTTTCCAATTTATGTCAATGGTGAGGAAATCAATAAAGTTAAACCAATATGGCAGAGAAAGAAAGAAGATATAAAGGAGGAAGAGATAAATGAGTTTTATAAGTATATAAGTAATGATTTTCAGGAGCCGTTAGGTCATTTGTATTTTTCGATTGAGGGAAATGTGAATTTCAAAGCAATGCTTTTTATTCCGCAGACATCACCGCCAACAATTTTTTCAGATATGATGAATAAATCATTGCAACTTTATTCAAAGAGGATATTTATCCAAGATGATTGCCTTGAGCTGTTACCTGATTACCTCAGATTTTTAAAGGGAGTGGTGGATACTGAGGATTTGCCTTTAAATGTATCAAGAGAGGTAACTCAATCGAGTCCGGTAGTTGCAAAAATACGCAATGTTATTGTTGGAAAGGTGTTGAATTTGCTTGAAGACTGGGCAAAAAATGACAAAGATAAATACGAGAAGTTTCATAAAACATGGAGTTCGCTTTTTAAAACTGGAATTAATACTGATTTTACAAATAAAAACAGAATTATTGAGCTGGCAAGATATGAAACATCGGGATTAGAGAAAGGTAAATTTAAATCTTTGAAAGAGTATGTGGAGACAATGCAATCGGACCAAAAAGAGATATATTACCTTATGGGGGACAGCAGGGAACTAATAGAAAAGAATCCTAATCTTGAATATTTTAATAAAAAAGGTATAGAAGTGATTTATCTTTATGACCCTGTAGATGTATTTACTTTTCCTTATATACACAATTACGAGGGGAAAAATATCAAATCCATTGATAAGGTTGACCTTGAAATAAGCAAGGATGAAGATGTCGGGAAAGATGCTTTGAATGAAGAACAGAGCAAGCCATTTATTGAATTTATTAAATCCAGACTTAGCGATAAAGTAGAAGATGTTGTTGAATCCAAGAGACTTGTTGAATCACCGGTTTCTTTGGTTAGCGGAGCAAATGCTTTGGACCCGCAAATGGAGAAAATGATGCAGTATTTCGATAAGGATTTTACAAAGTCCAAGAAAATACTTGAGGTTAATACTGCCCATCCTTTGATTAAGAACTTACATAGCTTGTATGAAAAGGACAAAGGCGATGAAAACCTTATTAATTCAATTGAGCTATTATACGAAAGTTCAACTTTGATAGATGGTCATCTGGAAAATCCAGCAGATTATGTAAAGCGGATTTTTAAAATGATAGAAAGATTAAGTAGCTAAAAAAAAGGGGCTTCTTGAAAGGAAGCCCCTTGCTTATGTATGCTGCTACACTTGTGTAGGGGTTGTGTAGATGTTTTGGAAAACTACTTGTATTAAACAACATACAAAGCCAAATTGAAAATTAAAAATATACCCTAAGAAATCCTAAAAAAATATATAACCTGTCAAATTGTTGCTATGAACAGCTGTTTTTTAGTGGTAAAGGGGTTTCGTGATTAAGTGGGAACATTGACAAAATCACAAGTTTTTAATTTTTAATAAATTAAGACATAGGTATCGGTGGAGTAAGATATAAAAGTCAGTCAGGTTTGAGAAAGCATTAAAGCCGAACTTTAAGCTCGGCTTCTTTGTGGGCCCGGAGGGACTTGAACCCCCGGCCGACGGATTATGAGTCCGTTGCTCTAACCAACTGAGCTACAGGCCCGGTTATAGAAAATAGAAAATAGAAAGGAGAAAATGTTTAGCTTACAAAAATGCGAAATTTTTTGATTTTTACCAAATTTTATTTATAACTTTTAAACCTTTTATTTTAAGTTATAGTCATGTAAGTGCTAATAGTTAAATATACCTAAGATGATTCCGAATTGCAAGGTTAATCCATTGCTGTTTATCCCTGTGGGTACATTGTTTACTTTTGAATCTCCGTTTGAATTAAAATTCCAAGTGCCGGGAAATGACATAGTATATCCGACAGAGACTCTGAAGAGTGAGAGTAATGTCGGTGAATATTCGAAATTCAACATGGGTGCTATATGCCAGTAAGATGTTGCGAGCTTCATGTTATAGTTTGCTAAATCGGATTCCGGTCTGATGTCGTTGAAATCGAGTTCTTTAAGTGTTTGGTACGCTTTTATATCAATTGTTCCCCAACCTAACGTTACTCCGGGGACGATTGCAAATTTTATACTGTTGAAAGGTACCCATGCATAATCGAGATTAATGCCAGTATATCCGAGTGTAATTTCCATATTTCTGTTGTATGTTTTGCTGTTGATTGCTGTATCCAGAGTTTGATTTAATGATTTTTGACCACCAAGTCCAATAATGCCTATGCGTACATTTGGTATTAATCCGATGCTTATTATGCCTTGAGCTCCGAACTGGTAGAAACTGCCATCCATAAAGAATTTATCTTTGTTGTTGAAATATTTGTCAACTAATTGGGTGTTGATATCATTATAATTTAAGAACATCATATTCATTATAGGACCACCACCAATTACGAAGTATGGAGTTGATTCTTCTTTGAATTGTTCATAATTTTGTTCTTCAAAGTTTAATTGGTCAAGTTGGTCGTCCTGAGCTGTCAGGTAAACCACAGAGAATAACAATATTAAAAGAGTCATTGATAATAGTTTCATTTTTTTTACTCCTGATTAATAAATCAATATTCCTACAAAAATAACTATTTAGCAACTAATAACAATAGCAAAGCAAAATAATGTGATTTTTCGAATACTGAAAGTTATTCGAGATAAAAAGTTGTGAAGCAGGTTTTACAGTTATCGTCTGTTATGAATGTTTCTTCAGCTTTTTTTGTTGAGTATTTAATTTCGATTTTTATTGTTTTATTTCTTGGTAACCAAAGTTCGATGAATCCGTTGTCTAAAGAATTATAATTGCCGTTTATTATTTTTTTGTCGTTGATGTATGCTTGGACATAAAATTCTTTATTTTTTAGTTCAGCATCGCATTTGGAAAGATAATGGTTTGTACAACTATGTGTGCGGGTAAGATAAGGAGCTATTGCCACGTACATTTCATCGTCAGGTAAATTTTTTGTGATTGTTCTGCCATCAGGAAATTCGGCGACTAAAATCTTTGGTGTCACATAACTTGTAATTTTATTATTATCATTTCTCCAGGAATTGAGAAGTGATATTGATTCTTTAATGTCTGAATTTTGAAGTAAAGAATATTCATCATCGTAATTGATGTCTGTTGACTCACTGCAAGAGAGCAGAATTAAAACAGATATTATTGAGTATATAAATTTTTTCATAAATTTTCCTTCATT
>RCNQ01000253.1 GCA_003731675.1 Bacteroidetes/Chlorobi group bacterium ChocPot_Mid | reverse complement strand
TTTGTTTGGTCTTGCCTGCTTTGTCATGCTTTTTGTTGTCTTTTTTTCCTGGTGGGGCAACTATAAATTTATCGAAACTTTTGATCACGAAACCGTCCACACACTGTTCGGCTTCTTGTTCTTTAAGAAGATTCATTCATTCCAGGCAACAAATGTTAACGGTGGTGTTGTTTACTTGAATACTTCTAATTTCATTATAACTTTAGCACCATACTTTTTTCCATTGTTTTTGGTTATCGCTGTTCTTCTCAGGATAATTATAATTCCCGAATGGAAGTTCTATGCAGATTATTTCATTGGATTTGCATTTGGTTTTCACGTTTTTTCGTCGTACCGTGAAACAAGCTTCCGTCAACCCGATATACAAAGTTCAGGAAAGCTGTTTTCTGTTATTTTTATTACTGCAATGCACTTGTTAACTTTGACCTATTTGGCATCCTATCTGATTTTTGACACAGCCGGCTTCGGTATTAATACTGATGCTTTAATAAATAATGGAATTGATTATTACAATATTATTGTTGCAAAATTTTCACAATAAAAAATGGTGAACTATGAAAAATGGCTTTAAACATGCACTATTTGTATATATCGGAATGTTTGTATTGCTACATGTAATTGGAGCGGTTCTCCCGTTTCTAAAACCGCTGATATATATAGCATTATTCCTTGTACCCTTCTATTTGGGCTGGGCTTCGGCAGAAGACGAAACAACAGCAGGCAGTGCATTTGTCAATGGTGGCATTGTTGCCGGTGTTTCCGGAGCTTTATTTTCATTTATTGAGTTCATCTGGGTAAGCAAATGGATAATATTTATATTTTCGTTTATTGGATTAGCGGCAATACCTTTTTGGCTTTCAATTCCTTTTACAGTTTTAACATTTATGGGACATTTCCTTTTTGGAGGAATAGGTGGTGCAATTAGGATAGCATTTGAAAAATAAATTTTAAAGGAGAGAAAAATGGCAGCAGAAAAAATCGGCAGTGTTAAAGGTGGTAAAAGCTACAAATCTTTTACAGTTTATTGGAACCCAAGTTCCGGTGAGGTATATGTAGATATTTCAGGTAAGACTTATGTTGGTAAAGCAAGTTCAGCCGGACAGGCAATGAGAATGGCAGAAGCTGCGGTATATAATAAATAGGTGGTTCTCAATTATCTATTTAGTTAGCCAAATGTTTGATTTTATAATGTAACCTTTGGACTAAAATGTAATTTTAATATTTGATTATTATTTTATTTTAGGAGTTTAAAATGTTATTCTTACTTGATGCAATATTTGTAATACATCTAATCTTTATGGTTATTGCTTCCGGTCAAAGTCTTTTAAATAAAAGTTATACCAAAGCATTATCCTCTTTAGGAAAGGGTATCTTATCATTGTCGTTTTTTATGGCGGCACTCGGTCATTTTCTTTTTGGCTACCCGGTTGCCTGGTTATTTCAAAGATACGTTACAGGTGGATTCCAACTACTACCACTTATTTATAAAGAATATATTCAACCAATAATTTCATCAATAAACATATAGTAATGATAATTACAAATTTGAAAAAATTTAATATAATATGAAAAAATTTATTATTTATTTCGCAATCGGTATTTTAGTCTTTGTAACTGATACCTTATCACAAAGTCCATGTTTAAAAAAAGTAACAACTAAAGAGGAATATTGCACTATATTTAATCATCTCGAACCGATGCACTTGAAAAATGAAGACCCAGAAATCATAAGACTTGGTTATGACCCTGTTTCTTTTGTTGAATTTGCTTTTAATAATTCTGAAGTCATTATCCCGGGATATTGTAAAGGAATACCGGAAGTTGAGCTGAAAGACCCTGGGCAGTTAGAATGTGAGTGTAATTTGTTGGGTTTAAGATATGAAATTGATTATAATAATCCTTGGATTAGCGTTACAGTTTCTGATTTAAAGATAGTTAGTAAGAGTGAGGGTACTTGCATTGTAACTTTTAAAAATAATAAAGCATTATTCTTCGAATTGATGAGAACTGGGGGTATTAGTATCAAGTCTTTTCCAGAACCCGGGCTATTATTATATCCATATGAATCTTATAAATATCAAATACCCTTAAAATTTGATTTAGTATGCAAAAAAGACTATAATATCAGGTACGGATTTAATTTTAGTAGAGGTGAATTTACAGGAATTACAAGAGAAGAATTTCTTATTAAAATGTTGGCATATCAAGTAGGAAATCCTATTGTATTTAACCCGTTGTTATTTTCAGACATGAAAATTGGATTTAGTAATAATGCAGTGTTTTATAATACTTTTAATATTTTTTGGTCTGCAATTATTGGTTCATCTTGGAAAAGAGATATGAATGATAATGCAATCTCAGCTTTAGGATTTCTTATAGCAAGATGTCCAGAGTGTAGAGAAATATTAAACAATTATTATTTAAGTGATTTTACAGCAGATTTTTTAAAAATAGCAAACAGAAAAGGAATTGATCCTTTAACAGCTTTTTCAATCACTTTAAAAGTATTTATTGGCTTACTGAATAATCCGGTAACGAGAGATCTTGCTTATGGAATTCTTGTTCAATATTTACCAGCTGAATTAACTGCAGGAGGTGCTGCTGCACTATCGGCAAGTTTAGGAGCAATATTATTGGGTGTGCCTAGGATAATAACATTAGCACCAATAACATGGGATGTTTTATGGACTCAGGAAGTCGAGAAAATTAGTACAGTTAACATATACCCAATTGTAAAATCAACATATAAAAATAAATAAAATTGTTCCAAATTTAATTGAAACTAACAAAGGAAAATATGTTTACATTTGAAAACAGTATTTCAATATTCAGGGAAATCGAAAAAGTTAGCAACGAATTTCTGAAGAAAGAACTTATCGAAAAAGCTTATGAATACGCAAGAATCCGAGCTGGATTACAGGAGTCCTGTCGGCAGGAAAGAGTGGGGTGATTTTGCCTGTTTTATCCATTGCTATCTTGGTATTCGGTTGAGGTAAATAAAAAAAGTTTTTTTTATTTCAGTTTTTATTATTAATTTTGAAAACTAATCGAACGATAATTATAAAATTAATTATCTCTTAGTAAATTTTTGATTTATCATGTAACTTTATAAAATAATCAATTAAACGCACAATATAGGTGCATTTTGTCCAATTGTTTTATGGAGGAAAAATGGGAACAAAGAAAATCGAAAGCCACATATTGTTACAGCTCAGCGATCTTGACTGGTTGCTCTGTCCAAGAGCGAAAGCTTTGTTAAGTTCTCTTGGTGATTTAAGAGCGATATTATCCTTGTCAAAGGAAGATTATGGTGAAAAGCCAAGAAGCTTTGGTCGGAAAGCAAAGCATTGGATCGAGGAAGATTTTGTTCCTGAGTTAGATATTTGGGGTTTGCACATGCACATGACCGAAGAAGAAGTAAATAATTACTTCAATCCAAGTATTCACTTTCTAATTAACAACATAATTGATAATTAATCGGAGGCAATTAAAAATGAAAACTTCAAAGTCGTTAATCGGCACACTGAACTATGGTAACTGGGATGAATTCTCAGAGATTGAAGAAGGAATCTGCTTATATATTTCAGGAGTAATAAATGTATTTTGTGATTATATTCATGATTTATTATTCCATAGAAATTATAGAATTGAGGAATTATCAATTGAATTCAATTGTCTAAAATTAATGTTCCTTAACATTGGTTATGATATTATCGAGTTGGACAATGAGGTAATGTATAACGAAATAATTTTGCCAATTGTTCATGATATTAATAATGGTAATAGGCAAAAAAGGAGGGAGGAGCTAAAATTACGACTTAAGATTTTGCGAATGAACTGATTTTGGTTTATTGGTGATACCACAAACAATAAGCATTATGCGATGAAAAATAATCGCACGACAGATTATTGCTTGGTTAGCATAATTATACTAATTTTTGTAAAATGGTTTACTTGACAATTTTATTGTAAGAATTATTTTTATTAATTTTAAGTTTAAAATCGAAAAGGATTATTAATTTGTTAAAAATATTTTAGGAACCGACATGACATTTGAAAATAGCGTTGAGATTTTTAGAAAGATTGAGAAAACAAAACAGGACTTT
>RCNQ01000252.1 GCA_003731675.1 Bacteroidetes/Chlorobi group bacterium ChocPot_Mid | reverse complement strand
CTTCTCGAGATGATTCAAGAAAAGATATTGCCGACTGGTTCTCAGAAATTCTGAATTCTGTTGATTTAACAACTCAAAGCACAGATTCATTTGATTTAATCAATCAAATATGGCAGAAAACAATTTTAAATGCTGCTTTAAGCCCCCTTTGTGCAATATCCAAATTAACAATGCATGAAGCAATGATAATACCCGATACAAAGGAAATTGTCGAAAGAATTATTTTAGAAGCAATAGAAGTTGCAAAAGCCGAAGATATTACTTTTCAGAAAAATTTTGTTAAATTATGTCTAAGATATTTAAATAATGCGGGAAATCATTTTCCATCTTTAGCTGTGGATTTAATAAATAAGAGGGAAACAGAAATTGATTATATGAATGGTAAAATTGTAGAATATGGCAGGAAGCATTATATCAGAACACCTTTAAACTTAACGTTCACAAATATAGTCAGAGCAATTACAGATAAAAATTTTGGGAGACAGTTTAAATAGAAAAATGAATAGTGAATAATAAAAATTCAAATATTGTTGGTGCATTAATTCTTGCATCTGGTAACTCTGAAAGGATGGGTTACCACAAACCATTTCTTCAGTTTGATGATAATACACTTTTTATTGAAAAAATTATCAATTCATATCTTGAATTTGGATGCAGTAAAATAGGAATTACAATTAATGAAAAAGTAAATGATTGGAAGGCAATTATTCAAAAGTACAAAAAAAATGAAAATATTATATTTATATCTAATCTAAATCCCGAATTTGAGAGGTTTTATTCAATTAAAATCGGTTTACTGGAAATGAGTAATGTAAATTTTTGTTTTTTACATAACACGGATAACCCTCTTATTCCGAAAACAATAATGAGCTCTATCTATTCAAGAAGAAAAAGAAATGCCTATGTCGTTCCGAATTATTTGAATAAAGGAGGTCATCCTATTTTACTTGGAGATGATATTATAAATTACATTTTATCAATTGATAACTTAAATATTAATTTAAAAGATGCTTTAAGTGTATGCCAAAGAATTGATTGCAATGTAAATGATGCAAGTGTCTTAATTAATATAAATACACCCGAAGATTATAAAAATTATTTTGGTAAGCTCTATGATTAATATATTTAAAAAAATTATTGAATTGAATAATCAGGGTGATGATTTAGTCCTATGTACAGTTGTTAGGACAAAAGGTTCTACTCCATTAAAGGAAGGTGCTAAAATGATTGTAACTGCAGAATCTACTTACGGTACCGTTGGTGGTGGATTGACTGAAAATAAAACTATCAATATTGCGAGAGAGTTACTTCATTCGACAAAAAGTAAAAAGATTGAAATTGAACTGATTAGCAAAGAAGATACAAGTTGCGGAGGAACGGTTGAAATATTCCTTGAACCAGTTAATCAAAATTATAAACTTATTATTTTCGGTGGTGGACACGTCGCTAAATCACTCATTGAGGTTAGCAGGGATATTGGCTTCAATATTACTGTTGTAGATAACAGAAAGGAAATTATTGATGAATGGAATATTAAAGGGTGTTTAGCTATACATTCTGACTTTAAAGAATACATTCTGAATATGCAATTTGATAAGATGACTTTCATTTGCATTATGACTTATGAACACAGTCAAGATTGGGAAATAATATCTAACTGCATAAAAAAAGAATGGGCTTATCTTGGTCTGATGGGTAGTAAAAATAAAGTCAGGGCAATGAGAAGAAAATTAATTGAAATTGGTATTGAGGAAAATTTAATCGACAAGGTTGACATGCCCATTGGATTGGAAATAAATTCCTTGTCTGCAAAGGAAATTGCTATTAGTATTGTAGCTAAACTGATATTGGAAAAAAATAATTTAATTTATAAATTAGAAAAGTAAATATTTTAATGAAAAAATTATGTTTATACCCGAATTAAAATATTTTAAACCTGAAACACTGGATGAAGTATATAGATTACTAAAATCCAAAGAAAATTCCGCCGTATTAGCCGGAGGTACTGATATATTGGTTGAAATGAAACAAGGAATTCGTTCCTTAAATAATATAATTTCTTTAAACAAAATTATTTCTTTAAAAAATATTGATACAACAACTGACAGTGTTATAATCGGCTCCTGTGCCACACATAATCAAATTGCAGAATCCAATATTATTAAAAAATATCTCCCTGCTTTAGCTAATGCAGTATTAACAATCGGAACACATCAGATAAGAAATACTGCAACCATTGGAGGGAATTTATGTACCTGTGCCTCATGCGCTGACAGTGCTCCAATACTTATAATCTATGATGCTTTACTGGAGATTGGCTCAGATAGTGGTAAACGTATTGTTAAAGCCACAGATTTCTTTGTCGGACATCATATAAATGCACTGCAAAAAGGTGAATTACTACTTAACATCATCGTCCCAAAACCAGCTGAACATTTCGGTGCACATTTTGAAAAATTCGGCTTGAGAGAGTCTGCATCAATATCAGTCGCTTCCGTTGCAGCCGGTATTCTTTTAGAGAATGAGATTATAAAAGAAGCAAATGTTGTAATTGGTGCCTGTGCTCCAATACCTATGAAAAGTGAACAGGCAATTTCGGTATTATTAAATAGAAACATAACTGATTTAACAAAAGATTCAGAATTATTGAAAGAAGTTGGTGAAGCAGCAGCCCAAGAGGTCTTACCGATTGATGATATAAGGGCATCAGCAGAATATCGTAGGAATATTGTGAATGTTCTTACACAAAGAGTCGTTTTAAAAGCTTTGTCTAAAATCAATAATATTATTAAGGGTTAAATGAAGAAAATAATAAACATAAATGTAAATAACACTGATTATGAAGTAGCTGTAAAACCTAACGCTACTCTTCTCGATTTGTTGCGTGATGAGTTGAAACTTACTGGTACGAAACGTGGTTGTGATGCAGGTGATTGCGGTGCATGTACAGTTATACTCGATGGAAAAGCTGTAAATTCGTGTCTGATTCTTGCTCTCGAAGTTGATGGTTGTAAGGTCGAAACAATCGAAGGTTTAGCAAAAGGAGAAGAATTACACCCAATTCAAAGAGCATTTGTAGAGAAAGGTGCAATACAATGCGGTTTCTGTACACCTGGAATGATTCTAAGAGTTAAATCGTTTCTTGACGAAAACCCAAACCCCACAAATGATGAGATAAAAAAAAGTCTGAGTGGAAACTTATGCAGATGTACCGGTTACCAAAAAATATTTGAAGCAGTCGAAACAGCTATTGAATATTTAAATGGTAGAGAACCTTGCGAAATAGAATACCAGCCACAAAAATCTGCAATGAATCTTTCAGTAGTTGGCAAACGTCTTCCAAAACTCGATGCTCCGGACAAAGCAACAGGCAGAGCTTTATACACTGATGATATTTCACTTCCAAATATGCTTTATGGAAAAGCATTGTTAAGCCCTTATGCACATGCAAAAATAAAATCAATAAATATTGAAAAAGCAAAACTACTACAAGGAGTTAAGGTTATTCTCACGGGAGCAGATGTTCCTGATATAACTTATGGCACATCTCCACCGCGATATGACGAAAATATTTTAGCTAAAGATAAAGTCAGATATGTTGGTGATGTTGTTGCCGCAATAGCTGCTGTTGATGAAGAAACTTGCTATAGGGCAATGGAATTGATCGATGTTGAGTATGAAGAACTTCCTGCCGTATTTGACCCTAATGAAGCGATGATGGATGGTGCTCCGAGATTATTTGATGATAAATATGAGAATAATATAAACACACATGTTGACCATCATTTCGGAGATATTGAGAAAGGTTTTGCTGAAGCAGATTTTGTCAGAGAAGAAAGATTTATAGGCAACAGAACATATCAGAATCCCATTGAACCGCATTGTGCCATAGCTGAGTGGGACAGGCATGGCAGAGTTACTCTTTATACATCAACACAGGTCGTCCATTACGTTCATCATCAACTAACCAGAATACTTGGAATACCAATGGGTGATATTCGGGTAATTATGACAAACGTTGGCGGTGGTTTCGGTGCAAAAGCTGCAACGAATATACTTGAAGTTCTTTCAATATTTCTTGCAAAGATAGCAGGTCAACCTGTAAAAATGAAATTCAACCGTGAGGAAATGTACCTATACGGAAGAGGAAGGCACAAGCAATATATAGATTTGAAATTAGGAGTGAAAAAGGATGGTACTATTACTGCTCTAAAACAAAAAGTTATTCTCGAAGGTGGTGCCTACTCAAGCTTTGGTGTTGTCACCACGTATTATGCCGGTTCGATGCACGCTACACAATATAAATTTGACAATTACAAATTCGATGGATTTCGTGTTAATACTAACCTTCCACCTTGCGGAGCGTTTCGAGGACATGGTTGTCCACATCCACGTTTTGCTTTTGAATCTCTTCTTTCAATGATAGCTGACGATATAGGAATGGACCATATTGACATTCGCCTGAAAAATGCCATGACACCTGATTACCATACCTGCAATGATTTGGATATTCACTCTTGTGAATTCAAAGCATGTCTCGAAACTGTACGGAAAAAATCCGGATGGGACGAAAAGAAAGGTAAATTACCTTATGGCAGAGGTATCGGTATTGGTTGCGGTGGCTTTGTCTCAGGAGCAGGTTATCCGATTTACCGCTCTCAATTTCCACATTCAAATGCAATAATCAAAGTTGAAGAAGATGGCTCAAAAGCAATTCTCTTTATAGGAGATGCAGACATTGGACAAGGTTCAGATACAGTTTTGGCTCAAGCTGCTGCAGAAGCTATGGGTATTACTTTGGATAAAATATCTGTCGTTTCAGCTGACAGCGATCTAACACCAATTGGTTTTGGTGCATATTCCAGCCGAGTAACTTTAATGGGAGGAAATGCTTGCAAAATGGCAGGTGACAGAATCAAAGACAAAATATTATTAGCCGCTTCCGAAATATTGGGAATTAATAAAGAAAAACTCGATGCAAAAGAAAACATTATTTTTGCAAAAGATAATCCCGAAATATATATTCCATGGCATAAGGCAGGCTTTCATTATTTCTCAAAATACGGACCTCTCGTTGGGGAAGGTCATTATTCACCTCCCGAAGGATTAGGTGGTAAATACAAAGGTGCTGCTGTTGGTACATCACCAGCATATTCTTATGGAGCATCAGTATGCGAAGTCGAAGTGGACACTGAAACCGGAAAAGTTAAAGTTCTCAATTTTTGGGATGCACACGATTGTGGAACCGCAGTCAATCCTATGGCTGTCGAAGGTCAAATAGAAGGTGCTATCGTTATGGGTATGAGCGAAACATTATTTGAAAATGAAGTTTTTAATAGTCGTGGAAAAATGCTCAATGCAGATTTGCATAATTATCTTATAGCAACATCAGCCGATGTCCCAGCAATGCAATCAACAATTGTTGATAGTTACGAACCTGCAGGTCCTTATGGCGCTAAAGAAGTTGGCGAAGGGGCAACATTACCTATTTTGGGTGCAATAGCAAATGCTATTGAGGATGCTGTCGGAGTAAGAATTAAAGAATTGCCGATTACTCCCGAAAAGATTTTAAAAGCAATTAAAGAAAAAAATGTTAAATAGTTTTTAGGAGCAACTATGTCTGATAAAATTGAACAATGGCAAATGACGGAATTAAAAAAACCGTTTGAACTTATCGAATCGCCTATGCCAGAATTGAAAGAAGGTGAAGCAATTGTAAAAATTGCAGGATGTGGCGTATGTCATACCGATTTAAGTTTCTGGTTCTTCGGAGTACCGACCAAACATCCCTTGCCCCTTACTCTTGGACATGAAATCTCGGGTGAAGTTGTTGCAGGACCGAATGAA
>RCNQ01000251.1 GCA_003731675.1 Bacteroidetes/Chlorobi group bacterium ChocPot_Mid | reverse complement strand
AAAGCCCTCAATGTCGCTGTATATTCCTTTGGTATTTCGCCAGTTGTGGTAAGCAGAAGTGATTTTGTCAATATCCTCATCAGTCAGTATTCTTTGGCGACGAGTAACCATTTCTCCCATCTTGTTAGCATCAATAAAAAGGATTTCATTTTTGCGTTCCCTATGCTTGCCGTCCTTTCCGTCACGGTTTTTGCTCAGGAAGAAAAGACAAGCCGGAATACCTGTTGTAAGGAAGAGTTTATCGGGCAAACGGACAATGCAGTCAATAATGCCATTGTCAACCATAAATTCTCTGACGTTCCGCTCACCGCTGGTGTTTGTAGTCATCGCACCGTTAGCCATTACGAAGCCGGCAGTTCCGCTTTTGCTCAGATGTGAGTAAAATGTCTGCATCCACATATAATTAGCATTGGTGTTCGTAAATTCATCTTTTGGACCAAGCAGACGAGGGTCTTCGTCTTGCAAATCTTCAGGATGCCATTGCTTGACGTTGAACGGTGGATTTGAAATAACGAAATCGGCTTTTAAGTCAGGAAATCTGTCGTTTAGCAGTGAATCGCCAAGCCGAATATCGAAAGACAGCCCACGCAGGAAAAGGTTCATTTTACACAGCCGTAAAGTTCCTTCGTAGCGTTCCTGACCGTAAATTGAAATATTTTTGCTTCCGCCGTTGTGGCTATTTACAAATTTCATGGATTGAACAAACATACCACCGCTACCGCAGGCAGGGTCAAATATTCTGCCCTGATACGGTTCAAGCATTTCGACAAGCAAACGGACAATCGAACCAGGTGTGAAGAACTGACCTGCTCCTGCACCTTCAGCCATAGCGAATTTACCGAGATAGTATTCGTATATTCTGCCCAAAATGTCGCTTTCGGGATTTTCTTTTTCGGAAAACTTCTTTTTTGAAAAAAGGTCAATCATTCCGGCGACCTGCTTTGCCGATAGCTGACTTTTGACGAATAATCTTGGTAAAATGCCTTTCAAGTCATCACGGTACTTGCTCAGAACATCTTCGACAGAGGAAAAAGCATCGTCAACCTTGACTTTAATGTCATCGTCACCTGCATGATTGCGAAGATAAGTCCAAGTGGCATTTTCAGGTATAATGAAAGTATTATGCGAAAGGTATTCGTCAGGGTCATTCATAACGTAATCCCTTTCTTTTTGGGACTTAGTATAATAGGGTGATTCGGGTTCTTTAACCATGAAAGAAAGTTGTTCCCGTCTTGTTTCAAAGCGTTCAGAAACGTATTTCAGGAATATGAGCGACAGGACATAGTTCTTGTATTCATTTTCGGCAACAGCACCACGAAGTTCGTTAGCGGCATCCCAAAGTTCCTTTTCAAAATCAATATCGGGTTTATTCATAAATTTTGAAATATGTTAAAAATATGTTTGTAAATTTAATAAAAAAATATAGAAATTTGTGGTAAGGATTATAAATTTATCGAATGAGGTTTATATGCCATTAACTTTAAGAATGAGAAATAGAAAAAATGCATTAGGGACAATGGAATTTATTCAGTTAAGAAAGGATGAATAAACATCTAAGTTAGATATTCTATGTAATGATATATTAGAAAAATGGTTAGAAGCTGGATAAAAGGATTAAAAAATGTCCTTAGCAATTCCGGAAATGATTTTTCACTTTTTATTGTTGAGATAAGAGATTTTATTGGAAGTGATTATGTCATCATATATGAAACGAATAATGAGGAAAATTTTTTTAAAGTGCAGGGAGAACTTATTATAGGTTTACAGGAGCTACTTGAATTATTAAAAAGGGAAGTTAGTTATTGTAATAAGGAATTGTTAAAGTATTTTTCAAGTGATATTGATTTGCCTGAAGTTATTAGTGAAATTGATAACAAAGTTTTTGGTTATGCTACTGAAGAATATTTTATTTGGCAATGTTGCAAACAAAGAATTGTAAAAACTGTTATTCTATTACATCAAGAAAAAAAGATTGAATATAAATATAATGACTGCAAATTAGCTGATATTATCAGAGCGAAATTCCACTTACACTCTGTATTTTACCAACTTTTATTTATCATGAGGTCCTTCATTATATTTTCCATTTTCTCATCTAAAATTAACATCTTATTTGCTTCTGCAGTTTTGATTTTTTCAATTAGTAAATTGATATCAACAGGTTTTTCAATTAAATCTAAAGCGCCGAGTTTCATGGCTTTTATGCCTTTATCCACTGTAGCATGACCGGTCAGGATAATAACCTGCATTTCCGGATGAACTTTTAATATTTCCTGAAGGACTGTCAGACCGTCCATCTCAGGCATCTGTAAATCAAGAATAATTGCATCATAATTTTCATGTTGGATTTTATCAAAGACTTTTTGAGGAGTCAATGAAGTTTGTACTGTCATCCCTCGGTTTTCTAAACGTTCTTGAAGTACTTCAACAAAATCTTGCTCATCATCTACCAATAAAACTTTTTGTGCCATTGTTATCTCCTTAATTGTGTGAATTTTTTATCGCTAATATAAAGCTTTTTTCTCTAATATTGAAAATAAAATCTCCCATTATTTTTTCTAATATTATTTTTTCATTATTAAAAAAAGCATTAAAGCTTTCTTCTTCAAAAGAACCAGATTTTAATATAAAATTAATATAAAAAATATTATCGGTAAAATTAACTGATAAAATCAAAATATTCTCCTTATTAATACTTTTAGCTATAAAATCTAAGCAGTCCCAAATAATGAATTGGAAATAAAATAAATTAGTTTTTATTTTGATAAGCTCGATTTGCTTAATTAACTCAATGTTCAAACCTTTAGCTCTTCCTATTCTATCGAATATTTTAATCATACATTCAATTACCTGAACCACATCGAATTCTCTAATATCCTCATCAACACTATGTGCAAATTGATTTAATCTGCTGATAATATCATTTGCCCTACTAACCTGATTTTCAATTTTATTAGCAATAACATTCAGTTTTTGAGGGCTGAGAAATAATCCTTCTTGCATCATTAATGACAAATCTTGAAGTAATCCGGCATTTTCATTAATAATAGCTAATACGTTTTTTAAATCATGTGAAATCGAAGCAGTAACCCTGCCACTAAATTTTAATGAATCTTCCAATGGGAAAATATTACTGCTAATCTTACTATCATTCATTATATAATTCCTGTAAAATATTTACGAGTTCGTTGATATTTATTGGTTTAATTAAATAATATTTTTCTCCTGCTTCTATCATTCCTTTCTCATAGTCATCTTCAGAGCCATGCCCAGTCAAAAAAACGAATTTCATTTTTTTAAATTTAGTTTGTAATATATTTTTTAATTCAAATCCACTTGTACCCGGCATTTTAACATTAATTACCGCAATATCCAAGAGCATTTCATCTGCTCAGCTGAATGCTCCTCTAACATTGCAAGCCCATTCTGCTTCAATACCT
>RCNQ01000023.1 GCA_003731675.1 Bacteroidetes/Chlorobi group bacterium ChocPot_Mid | reverse complement strand
ATTATGATTTGAATTTCGATTGGCTTGAAGTTGATTTGAAAGGTAAAGCAGGTCAGGAATCTTACATCGTAGGAGCAAGGGTAAAGGTTCATACAAATAATGGCATTTTTACACAGGAGGTAAGTCTTGGAAGAGGACAGAAGATGCAAAAACCTTTCAGACTTCATTTTGGTTTAGGAAGATTAGCAGAAATTTCTAAAGTTGAAGTTAGATGGCCCGGAACTACGAACTATGAAGAATTTTACTCAATTCAACCGAATAAAATAGTAACTCTCGTGCAAGATAAAGGTGGACAACCCGTAGTGCCAGATGCACCGGTATTGAATTATCCTTTGAATGGTGCAGTTGATTTCGATTCAAAAGCTGAAAAATTGAAATGGAATAAAGTTGATAATGCAGATAAATATCAAATTATGATTTCGAAAGACAATGGCTTTGCCAATGTTGTTTTGGATAAATCTAACTTGACAAAAACTGAACAGGTCGTAGATGAACTGGAGGGATCAACTCAGTATTACTGGAAAGTGAGAGCACAAAATGCTGTCGGCTGGGGTGCTTGGTCTGAAGTCTGGAACTTTAAAACAGCAAAGATTGAAACCAATGTACCAGGAAAACCTGTCTTGACTACTCCGGAAGATGGAGCAACAGGAATTAGCAAGAAAAACGGAAAATTTGTATGGCAAGCAGTACAAGGTGCTGAAGAATACAACTTGCAGGTCGCTGAAAATTATTCCTTTAATCCTTTGGTTCTGGATATTAATGGTTTGACAGCAACTGAATTTCCAGTGAGCGATTTAGCTGCTAACAGCACATTTTATTGGAGAGTGAGAGCATGGAACAAAGCAGGTTTCGGAGAGTTCTCAACTCTGAGAAATTTCACTACTGATAACAGCAAAGTGGACTATCCCTTGCCACCTGTACTTCTGACACCTGCAAAAAACACAAAAAATCTTGTGCAAAATGCTTTTCTGAGTTGGGAACCGGGACAGGGCGCTACACAATACAAGTTACAAATATCAACTCATTACACAGTCGGAAAAGATATTGTTGTTGATACCTTAATACGTCAAACAAGATTTCCTGTCCGAAGTTTACAGGGAGAGACTGAATATTTCTGGCAAGTTTTTTCTGTAAATTCACGAGGTACAAGTGAAGATGCTTCAGATATCTGGAATTTTACAACCGGAATTTTTTCAGATGTTGAAGATTTAGGAATTTTAGCAGATAAATTTTATCTCAGCGATGTAATACCCAATCCTATATACAATACCAGTTCTTTTGAATTGGGGTTGAACAACATTTCATACGTCTCAATCAATATTTACGATGTTAACGGAAATGTTGTGGATAGAATTTTATCAAAAGAGATGTCACCAGGAACTTACAGGATTACATGGTTGGCAGACAAACTATCTTCAGGAGTATATTATTTACAATGTACTGCTGGATTTATAAGCCAAACAAGAAGAATAGTTGTAATTAAGTAATGAATGCCAAGAATAATAAGGAGTTGCTACTACTGCTGGCAACTCCTTTTTTATTTTTAACAATAAAAAAATTATTTTTCGTATAACTTATAAAAATTAACTGACAAATTACAATTAGGTGTGAAAATGACATTTGAAGAAAAAATTAATGAAGAACTCAAGCTGGCAACCAAGTCGGGTGACAAGGTTCGTCTTGAAACTATTCGTTCCATTAGAGCCGCTATCATTGAGTTCAAAAAAAGTGGAATTGGCAGGGACATGAACACTGATGATGAACTGAAAATATTGGGCAATCAGGCAAAAAAGCGTAAGGATGCAATCGAAATGTTCGAGAAAGGAAACCGTTTTGATTTGGTTGAAAAGGAAAAAGCAGAGCTTGCGATTATCGAAGAGTTCTTACCAAAACAACTCTCCGACAATGAGATTATGAATATTTGCAAAAAAATAGTCAATGATTCCGGTGTTACTCATGTTAAGGATTTTGGAAAAGTAATGGGACTGGCTATGAAAGAACTGAAAGGTAAAGCTGATGGTTCAAAGGTGCAAGCTATTTTGAAAAGTCTTTTAAGTTCGGAGTAAAATGCTGATTTCATATTCACAAGACGAGAGAAATCTTCTTGAAAAAAGCTTAAAGGAACTTGAGTTCCAATCTGTTTTGGAATATATCGCAAAAAAATGTTATTCTGAACCAGGCAAGGAAATTATTCTGTCAGCAAGACCTAATGATGATTACTACGAACTTAAAACAGAACATGATTTAATATCCGAAATGATTTTTCTGCTTACAGAAGATGAACAGATACCCTTTGAGGGCTATTCAGATATAAGACCATTGTTACATAAATCAATGATTAAGAATGCTGTCCTTTCAACTACTGAGTTGCTGGCTGTAACTGACACAATCCGAAACGGAAGATTAATCAAATCTTACTTTCAGACAAGAGAAGAAAAAGTCCCCAATTTATTTAATGAGTCGAACTTCATCTATACTAACAGAATATTGGAAAAGCATGTAAGTGATGCTATTGATGACAATGGTGATGTCAAAGATAATGCAAGTAAAGAACTGGCAAGAATAAGGAGAGATATTCAGAGCAAGTCAAGTTATCTGAGGCACAGGTTACAAAAGATAATGCATAAAATTTCAAGCGATGATATGATACAAGAAGACTTCATTAGTTTGAGAGAAGGAAGATTTGTTCTGCCTGTCAAAGTCGAACATAAAAGGCACATTCCCGGTATAATACACGGGCTTTCACAAACCGGAGCAACCGTTTTTTTAGAACCATCAGAAATAATTGATTTGAATAACGATTTGTCTTTGTTAATTAATGAAGAAAAGAGGGAAGTTTACAGAATTTTATCTAATTTAACTGAGGAAATCGGAGCTGAAGCAAATGATTTTCTGAGAACCTTGAATGTGATGTCCCATATTGATGCTGTCATTGCAAAAGCAAATTATGCTTTGGAGTTCGGAGGCATAAAGCCAATTATCAACGACGACGGCTCGATAACATTAAGTAAAATTAGGCATCCTTTACTTGTCCAATCGAAAGGAATAAAAAAAGTTGTTCCGATGAGTATTGAATTCAATGAGCAAAAACGTGGACATCTGATATCAGGACCAAATGCAGGTGGAAAAACAGTTTCTTTAAAAAGTGTTGGGTTAAATGTAGCAATGGCTCTCAGCGGAATTTACCCTCTGGGAGAATGCAATACAGCATTCAAAATGATTTATACATCAATTGGAGACCATCAATCCATCGAGCAGGACCTGAGTACTTTCAGTTCTCAGATAATTCAGTTAAAGGATATTCTTGATTATTCTGATTCAAATTCATTGGTTCTAATTGATGAAATTGGTTCAGGGACTGACCCTCAGGAAGGTTCAGCATTATCTGCTGGGATATTGGATACATTTATCGAGCTTAAGTCATATTTCATTGCAACTACACATAATTCAGCATTGAAAAGTTATGCTTTGAGTCGCGATGTAATCAGAAATGCATCTTTGGAGTTTGATGAAGAGAGATTAAAACCAACATATAATTTCCTGGAAGGAGTCCCCGGAAATAGTTACGCATTTCAGTTAGCTAAAAATCTGGGATTGTCCGATTTGGTTTTAGGACGTGCAAAAAAGTATTTAGGTAGCAAACAATCGGAACTTGAAGAGAGCATATCTTTATTGCACAGATATAAATCAGAAGCCGAAAAACTAAGGCAGGAAGCCGCAGTTGAAAAAGCTAAAGCAGAAGAAAACAAAAGAAAATATGATGAGAAGTACAAAGATATCAAACAAAAAAGAGATGTCTTAATCCGCAAAGCAAATGAGGAAGCCGCTGAAATTTTGATGAATGCCAATGCTTTGGTTGAAAGAACGATTAAAGAGATTAAGGAACAAAGAAGAAGCACCAAAGAGCTGAAGCAAGAGTTTGTAGCTAAAAAGCAAGAAATCGAGAATACAATTGAGAAGACTGAATTTGGAAGTGAAACCAATACTGAAAAAGATAGCGGTATTTTTAATGAAGGAGATTTAGTGATTTCCAAAGATTCAAATGCTACGGGAACAATCCTGAAGATTGAAGACAATAAATTAGCTTTAGTTGATTTTAATGGAATAAAATTTAAACTGCCACTCAGTCAATTAAAACACACCGAAAAAAAGAATCTGACGCAAAGAAAAAAATCTGAGGTTGATTATATTTCTTTCGATGCTATAACAACTATTGACGTTCGTGGATTAAGAGCCGCTGAAGCTATACCACAGGTTGATGAATTGATTGCTAATGGAATTGTCAATAATCTTGGCAGAGTAACAATTATTCACGGCAAAGGAACTGGCGCTCTAAGAAAAGCTATTAAGGATTATCTTGATACTCATTATGCAATTAAATCTTACCGCTTTGGAGATTTATTGGAAGGTGGAGATGGAGTTACAATAGTTGAATTGTAAAATTTTAAATGAGGAATTTATGGCAAAAATTGATAAAAAGACTGGTGTGAATTATTGGTTAGTAAAATCTGACCCTGAAACTTATTCTTGGGAAATGCTACTGCATGATAAATATACTGAATGGGATGGTGTCAGAAATTATCAGGCAAGAAATAATCTGAAATTGATGAAGAAGGGCGACATGGTTCTGTTTTATCATAGTCAGTTGGAAAAAGCAATAATGGGAGTAGCAAAGATTTCAAATGAATACTTCCACGACCCAACAGCTAACGAAGGAGACTGGGTAGCAGTAGAAATCAAGCCACTTAAGACTTTTAAGCAACAGGTATCTCTTGAAGACATTAAGAAAAATAATCTATTAAAAGCCATCGGACTTTTGAAACAGCCAAGATTATCTGTAATGCCAATAACGAAAGCAGAGTTTGATGAAATTTTAAGATTGTCAAAAAGTTAATCTCTTATCGGAACAGAATAATCAGCGGCAACCGAATCAGAAACAGGTCTATTGATGTAATTTGGAAGATAAAGTGTATCCATTTTGAAGTAGTGCCACAATATTTGTCTTGCCATAGGAGCCGCAATTTCATTACCGAAACCTCCATTCTCAATCATTACACATAAAGCAATCTTTGGTTTATCCATCGGAGCGAAACAAACAAACCATGAATGATCTCTCCCGATGTTTTGGGCAGTCCCTGTTTTACCGCAGACTTTTATTTTGGGAAGACTCGCATTGGTAGCTGTTCCACCATAACCATTCACAACATCATACATACCTTTTTGGATTATATCAAAAATTTCTTTTCTAATTGGTAGCTTTCTACTGTCGTATGCAATAGGTTCTTTTTTATCCGTAAAGTTATTGTGAACAGCACGTACAATATGCGGTTGATACAATGTCCCTTTGTTAGCAATTGTTGCCGTATATTGAGCCATTTGTAACGGTGTAGCAGATACTTCTCCCTGTCCGATACCAAAATTCACGAGGTAACCTTTCGGAACTTCTGCATCACCAAACATTTTCTCTGCCCACTCAAGAGTGGGTATAGAACCAGGTTTTTCATCCGGTAAATCAACATAAGTCTTTTGACCAAATCCAAACATCCTGCTATATTTTTCAATTTTTTCCAGACCAAGTCGCATGCCCAATTCATAGAAAAAAACATTGCAGGATACTTTCAATGCTGTCCGTACATTAATAGGACCGTGAGCACCATGACATTTGAAAGTCCTGAAACCAAGTTTAATTGAACCGTTGCATCTGATTTTTGTCTTTTCGTCAATAATACCTTCGTTCAGAGCCGCAATTGCCATCAGCATTTTCCATGTTGAACCGGGAGAGTATTTGGACATAGTTGCTCTGTTATACATTGGAGCATACTTGTTTGTAACTAAACTGGTATAAATATCAGAGCTGATTTTTCCGCTGAAATTTCTCGGGTCAAAATCTGGTGAACTTGCCATCGCTAAAATTTCTCCGTTGTTAGGGTCAATAGCAACAACAGCACCTCTCCAACCCCTGAGCAATCTTTCAATCTTATTTTGCAGGTCAGTATCAATAGTAAGGTAAATATCAAATCCATTACTCGCAGGAATATCACGACGCCCGTTATCGAAGCTCGATACTTTCTGACCATATTTATTCACTGCAATATATTTTACTCCTTTGCTTCCTCGCAACTGTTCTTCATAAGAACTTTCCAGCCCTGTTTGTCCTATTATATCGCCAGGTCGGTAATAGCTCATACTTTGTAATTGAAATGAAGAAATTGGTTTGTTGTATCCCAGCACATGTGCCAATCTCGGTTGTAAATCATAAAGTCTTTTTGACTCGACAATTATATCAACACCAGAAAGGATATCGTTATATTCCTCGATGAGAGCTACCTTAGAAAATTCAAGGTCCTTATAAATCTTTATCGGAGTAAATTTTGAAACCGTACGGTATTCATATAATATTTGCTTGATTTCATTGGAATCTTTTTCAAGTATCTGGCAAAGCAATGGAAGCGTTTCCCAAACGAAATCACTTCTGGTTATGGTCAAAGTGAAAGATGGCTCGTTGTGAACAATCAATCTTCCGTACCTGTCGAACATATTGCCTCTGAATGGCTCTATTACAACTTGCTTTATCGCCTGTGTTTCTGTCTCTGCCCTGTAAATGTCCCCTTGAAGTAATTGCATTATAGCTAACCTGCCAATAAATATGACAGCAAATGCGGCAATCATAATTTTATAGATGAGTTGCCTTTTTTTTGAATCAAATATTTCACCGGCAAGTGATATTCTTTCCATTATTCAATTACCTCACTCTTTTGTTTATCTGACGCTATTCCGATAAATGCAAATGCCAATGCTGTTACGAATACTGCTTCCCTTTGTATGAGCTGAGCAGCAGTAAAATTTGAAATAAGCATTAATAAAATAGCCATAAAACTACCAATACTTAAAAGACGAAAAAATTCATCTTTGCTTTTTCTTGCCAAACGCTCTCCTATCACAAGGTAATAGAAATATGGTATTAAGAATACAATTAAAACAGGAATACCCATACGGAACATGATAAACAAATATCCATTATGTATAAATCTTGCGTGAGTGGTTTGAGAATCAAGTATATTCCAAAAGTCAAATTTACGAGCAAGCCCGTTGCCGCCAAGAGGATATTGATATATTCCTTTCCACACTTGTTCATATTCAGCAAAACGTGCCTGAACAGATATATCCTTTGTCCCTTTTCCTGCTGAGACAAATCGGTTTTCTATCAGTTTTACCATTACTTTTGATTTTTCTTCAAATGCAAAAAACAATGTTGATGATAATATTATTATTGCAATCAAACTATAAATTAAAAGCTTTACTCTCTGTTTTCCCGTAAGGTAGAAAATAACTAATACAAGTTGAGCTAAAAGTATCACCCAAAATGTTCGTGAGAACGAAGTTATCAATCCAATTACTGATATACTCGTGAAAAGAATAAGTAATACTGTGATAATTTTATTTTTATTATATAATGCAAATACGAATCCAAAAACAGCAGCAGCAGTAAAAAGTGTCTGATTGACTCTTATACCTTGCATCAATTGATAGGCATAATATAAATCACCTTGCAATACTTTTGAGTAAGTGTACAAATGCAGAAATGAACTTACAGTTACAACTATTGAATAAATAATCAACAAAACTTTCAGGTGCTTTTTTTCAGGAAAATATTTTCTTATCGGAAAATAAATCGAGACAAGTGACAGGTTAGCGGCTTCACGAGCCCAATAAAGCATTTCCACTGAATTCAGATATGCGATTACTCCGTTAAGTATGACAATAAACAAGAAAAACATAAAGAACAAATCAGCGATATTTCTAATAATTTTTTCTCGCTTGACAAGTATTTCCCAAAAAAACCAAATTGCTAAAGTCCCAAGATATTGAATCGCTATTAATATTTCTACAACGGATACTTCCTTGTCCCTGCTGTAAAAAAAGTAGATATTTGTAATCAATATCGTATAAATCCAGAACCTCGGATAACGAATCATTAAGAAGACTAAAGGAATTGTAGCAAATACAGCTATGGAGATATAATAATTTTCACCAATAGTCCCAAATGCTATCAAACCGAATGTCAGTATCAAAAACATTATTGCTAATCCGATGGGTATTGATTGCTTTCCCAAAAGATTATTAAAATCACTATTCAACGTTATCGGATTTGACATAATTGGAAATAATATGCTGATTTCTAATTAATTGTTAAAGCATTATATCTTTTTTTAAAATTGCGGTATCCGTCAAACATGATTATGAAAACCATGCACAATACAAATGTTCCGAGTGCTGAACCAGCAACTATCAACGACCTTTTTGGACGCGATTTTTTATCTGCAACACGTGGCGGGTCAATTATTATCAAAGTCTGTGCTTTTTTTGATTCCTCAAGTTTTGCTTCTTCAAGCATTGGCAGTAATATGCTTTTAACTTTTGTGAATGTTTCAAATTCTGCTAAAAGCCGCATATACTCGATACCAACACCTGTCGCATTTTCTAATGAAAAATTACCGGCAAAACCAGGTTCAACTTTTGCTTTTTCCAGTTTGTCCTTTAAACTTGAAACAAGCTCAGCCATCATTTTTGTATAAGCATCATTACTCCCTAAACGGTTTTTGTACATTTCATATACCGTTTCCTGTTTGATGAGTTCCGATTTCAAATCAGCATACGCTGAGCTACTTGCCTTTGCCTGCTCTTCGACAGAAATTAGAAAATTCTTCTTGGAATATCTTGCTAAAGAATCTGAAATTACTGCCACTACTGAATCTGTCTGTCTGATTCTGTTCTCAAGCACAATCCTGTTCATCGTCGCATCTTCCTTTGAAACCCTTTGTGCAATTTGATTGACCAATTCTATAAAATAATTAATCATTTCGACAGCTTTGTACTTGTCTTTTGAATAAATTGTTGCAGTGTAATTACCTTCTTTCTCGTAAGTCACTTCGAAGTTGTCGTCAAGTTCCTGATATATTTTTGTCCGTTCCGTATCTGGAATGTCGTACTCCTTTGCAAGATTGAACTTTTCTATTAACGAATCCTGAATTGTTCTGCTTTGCATCAAAACAATGAAATCGTAGCTATCAGTTGAAGCGGCACCACCAAGTTTTGTCATACCAAATTCCTTTAAAGCTGAAGAAATTCCTCCTATGACATTATCAAAAAGAGAGCTTTGAGACTTTGACGGAACAGCATTGATACTTGCTGAATACCAATTTGGCATATATAGCGAAAATACTGTTGCTCCTGCTGTTGCAAGAAAAACAGTTATAATTAAAAACCATTTGTATTTTAGCATCAGTACTAAAAAATATGTTCCATCGTAACTGATTTTCTGATGGATAATTTCTTCACCTTGTTCATCTTTTTTTGTCATGTCATTCATAGTTACAAAATCAGCAATTTGTTAAAAACATATTTATTAATTTATCTTGCAATTGGATTTGAAATTAACGGTGGCTTCGGAAAATCATCTTCCATTGGTTTAATCTCTGCATCCTCAATTAACAAATCCGGACATACTATTGTAGCTCCTATCCATTGACTTCCACCTGAATAATATGACGAAGTGATGGACGGAGCAATGTAATTCATAATATAGGTATTATTGCCTACGTCTAAAATATCTTTAAATGATGCTACTCCCAATCCTTTTCCTTTTACTCCTCTAATTGGTTCTTCACGCCCATCTGGATAAATCTTAACAACTTCGATTAATGATATTTCCTTATCTCCCCTGCTGACAGGATATCTCCCTGCCGAAATCCTCGAAAGAGTTGTGTATAGTATGTTTTGGTCTAATACTTTGCGGACAATAATTCCAAATTCAAGTTCTCTATCCTTACATAATTTGAGCATTTTATTTTTCAAATCTTTCCTTGATTTCTGATGTTCCTTGTCGGAAGTAATATATAATGCACTAATCATAGGTGCTCCACCACGTCTGTGTCCGTTGGTTTCCCTTACCCTACGGGTCGGCACTCTCGAAGAAAGAAGAGTTTTCAGATAACCTTTTTCGACAAGATTTACGCTTTTTGCTTTAACTCCGTCGTCATCAATCTTGTATGAGCCAAAAATATAAGTTCCATTGAATTTATCTTTTTCGGGATTTGCTGTTACACTTAGGAATTCAGGAAGAACCCGACCGCCAATTTTTGTCTGAAATGCTGTAAACCTATCACTTTCCTGCATACCTCTTTCAGTCATGGGCATCCTTTGAGTAACAAGATTTGGTGCGAAAACCTGAGCAAACAATTCTGCCGCCGCTTGCCCTTCGAAAAGCACAGGTCCAGAGTATGATTCTTCAAGTGTTGATGCCTTCCTGCTTTTTTTAAGATTTTCGGCAAGCTGTCTTACTGCTTTCGTCATTGAATCCAATGTGGGCAGGTCATTTGGACTTTGAACAAATACTGTGTAATAATCCGAAAGCATCATACCATCATCAGATTGTGTGAAAGCTACAACTTCCAAACCTAAATAAAAATCTGTTCTGATGAATTCACGCCCTTCGCTATTTACATAATAAGTCCTTTCAGGAATAAATTCAACACCAGCAGATGATTGAAATATTTCAGGATAAGATTTGAAGATTGAAGACAAACTCTTGCATATTGTTTCGATTTTTCCTTTGTCAATTTTTGGAATAGCAGTAGTATCTGCCAAAATCTCTGGTTCTATTTTTAAGAAATCATGTGTTGTGTCTTTCCTCATTCTGTTTTTCAAACTCGCAATCTTCTTCGAATACACTTCAGATTCCTGCTTGTAAGCCGCATCTGTTGCCAACCATAGTTCACGTCGTAGTGATTTGTAATCCAACTCAAGTGGCATATTCCTGTTTCTGAATCCTTCTTCGTCATCACCGCTTCCGAAGAATCTAAAACCAAAATCCAGATAATTAGAATTATCAAATTTATAATTTCCAATTCTTAAACCAACAGTTAATCTCGCATCGGAATTACTTTCTGACTCCGTAATTTCTCCAAGAGTTGAATGAACTGTTGTTGGGTCCGAAAAAGTCAGATAATATTCCACATAATATGGCTTTTCTAATGTTTCAAGGTATAGTTGATTTAACGTCCTTTTAATCTCATCTCTCATTGCTTGTTTGATTTCATTATCAGGATAAGCAAAAGCCAGCTGAGACAACATTGTTGTAAAAACAATAATTAAAACTAAGAATTTATTTTTAATTTGCATAACAATCTCCTTTTTTATTTCTTAAATACTTTTTCGATAGCTATTTTCATCTTTTCAGGATTTTCTGAAGAAAATAGTATTTTTTTATCAAGA
>RCNQ01000250.1 GCA_003731675.1 Bacteroidetes/Chlorobi group bacterium ChocPot_Mid | reverse complement strand
ACTTTGATGTAAAATGAAAATCCAAGTTGACTGTAATTGCTTATTTCAGATAATAAGGTACATTCAACACCATGAGCATAGGGAAATTGTTCAAGAGATAATGATAATTCTTGTTGTTTGACGACATAATGTTTTAATGCAAACAGAAAGAGTGATAATGGAATATTGCTTTTCTGCATTGTTATTACCTCATAAATTTGATAATCTGATTTGTATTTTACTTTCAAGTTTATTGAAGTATTCTTCAATTTTTACAAGGTCAGATAATACATTTCTATCGTCAGAATCCACATTATCCGGATTAGCCAATTCTTTCTTGTTTTCATAGATAATTGCTTTATCGATATCCTGAATCAAGACTTTACTTTTCAGATTGCTGATTCTTCTTTTGATTGTTTTAATATCCTTCAATGAAGGATTGACTTCTGAAGCAATTTGCCTCTTTAGTTCAAGTTCTTTTAACTTTAACTCAGCTGCGGTTGGTGTAGTTTTTGTGTCCATTGATTACCTCCAATATTAATTATTTGATTTAATTATTTGATTTAATTTTAGCTAATTTTTTAGCTCTTTTAATTTCATAATCTGTGATAGCGTTTTCGATATCCTCTTCGGATAGGTTTTTCCTTGTTTTAAAGAAATTTTTAAAATCTTCACGTAGAACAAAGTCTCTTCCTCGATATTTAGCATTACCAATATCGTTTATCATTTTTCTAACAGTGGTTGGACTTTTAAACCCAGTGATTTCATGAATATCTTCAGCTGTCAGAATATCCTTGTATCCGGGTTTTCTTTTAAGTTCCGAAATTTCTGATTGAAGAGAAGCAATTTGTTCAGTTAATTCTGGAACTTGTTCTGCGATTTTAATTATTTCCTGAATATCCATTAAATTTCCTCTTTTATTCTTACATTATATCTTGATGTTTTGTTTTTTATAAGAATATGTCTAAGGTCTTCTGCTCTAACGATGGAAGAAACAGGAGCCCCTAATTTTTTATCTCCAATGCTGCAAATCTTTTCTCGGATTTCATTAATACATTCATCCCAGTTCTGGAATGGTTCTGTCTCAACAATATGCTCAGCAAGCTGAGTAGCAAGCTGTTCCCCCCTTGCTGTTGAATAATTGCTCGGTATAGCATTCATGGTTATTGCTCCATATTAATTGTTGAAAAAATCATTGTAATATGTGTTTATCATATCCCGGAGGTATTTAGAGACTGCACTATAGTTATATTTTTTAACCATAAATTTCAACCTCCTATATGTCTCTTCATCCAAATCAACAGTAATTCTTATAGTGTCTTTTGGATTGTTAATCATTTCTGTTTTAAAAGAATTCAACTTTTTTTTACTTTTTGTTTGTTTTTTATTCATTTTTTCCGTAATTTTTGCAGTAATAATATTTGCATTTTGTAAAAAATAGTTTTAAATCATATCGTTTAGTCTGTTAGAACGATATTAGATGATTCAGAGAGTAATTTGAAGAACTCTTTTTCATTTGTTTTGTAAAGATGCATAGCGATACGGATATGAACCTTAATGGCATTAGACAAAGTTTCGTATGCATGTTTTGAACAGAAATCTTCAAAGTATTCTCTTATTTCGGGATTGACCTGGAATGCCATTACCTGTTTGTCTTTCCCGTTGGGTGTATTGATAGTTTGATTTTGATTACCCATGATATTGTTCCTTGATAATATGTTTAACATGATTGATAGTCGTGTTGAATCCGGCAACAGTCATAACACCCACTTCGACAATCGCATTGCCGATACCGTTATGACTGGTTGTCGGTCTGAAAGCAAGTGATACTACATTATTAGCGATGTCATAGACAATGTAGGTCAGTGCTTTAATGTGTTTAAATTTTAAGTTCATTTTTTGTTCTTAAAAAATTAAATTTTCAAATTTTGTTTTTAAACTCAAAACAAAAATAAAACAAAATTTTTATAAAAACAAGAAAAAAATAAAAATTTTATAAAAAATTAATAAAACATTTAGTAATCTGAATGGAAAATCTTGAATTAGAAAGACTTGAATCTGTTGCAAAAAAATATTTCAACAGTTTGAGTAATTTAGCAAAACTCATTGATAAAAAAGGTCAGACTTTCTATAGTTATAGAAAAAGAAAAAGTCTTGGATGGTCTTTGATCCATGAATTACAAGAAAAGCTCAACATTAACCCTGAATATATCAGGAATGGCAGGGAGCCGATGTTATTAGAAAATAAATCCGATAGAAAAATCGAATCTAATGTTGACGAAGTTCAATATGCGGAATTGATTGAATTACCAGATATCCGCACACTTACTCCGCAACAAATGAAAAAAATAAAAGAATGGGCTGAAGAAAATATACCTAAAATAAATAAAATTCTTGAAACGGTTGATTCAACTGTAGGTGCTTAATGTCAAAAGGTAAATATATATCGAATGTATCAGAAATTATTCAAATAGATGAGGAACTTGAGGTCCCAATTTATTCGACAAGTTTTACTGCAGGTCAAGGAGTGAATGTTATGGATGGCATAGAGAAAGAAACTATACCAAAATTAAAGGATATTAAACCAAACGGAACATACTTAATAAGGATTTCTGGTGATTCTATGGAACCGAAATTAACTCTGGGCGATATAGTAATCGTTGATACAACAATAACAAATTTCAAAAGCGGTGATGTAGTGGCAGTATGTTTGAATGGTGATTATATTGTTAAAATTTATGATCCAGGTTCCTTGTGTTTGTATTTATCTTCATTCAATCAAGATTATGAGCCAATAAGAGTATACGAAGAAGATGAATGCATAATACTTGGAAAAGCAACAAAATATATTCGAGATATTTAATGACTAATAAAGAGCATTTTTTAAAGTTGCCATTAAACGTGCAGGAATCCTTAATGAGAGGTGTAATAAAGTCAATTAAAGGAGAAATAAAGATTGCCTTTGCTTGTGACATTGAACACGTGATTGGCTGTATTGACTATATGGAAGAAAAGGGATTAATCGAGTGTGATAAAGAACAAAAATATAATTTGTCAAAAGCAAAAATTTGTTAATTTTGTATATGTTAAATTTTTTATAGGAGACTGTGATGAGAAAGCATTTCAATTTTATTTCAATGTTTGTATTAGTTATTGTCCTCATTGGATGTCAAAAATCCGCTAAAGACATTACTTTAGCTGACTATATTGGTGCTGAAAAAGAGCAAAACAAGGAAATTATCAGTAAGGAATTATCTTTTAAAGCAATTGACACTATTGACATGGCAATTGAAAGATATAAAAAGACAAACAAACTTGATGAATTTAAGAATAATAATATTATTTGGATTTTAGAAGAACAAAGAAAATTTTTTCAAAAATTGGAACCAAGGAAGAATTTATATGATATAGCCTGTGCTAATTTGAAAGAACGTTTAAAATTCCCTAATTCAGCAAAACTTCCACAAGTTGATTTAATCGATAATGATGAATTATCTATTAGTAAAGATACTACAATGAAAGAAGGTGAATATTATATTGTGACAATTAAATATCAAGCACAAAATGGATTAGGTATATATATTGATGGATTATACAAAAGTTATATCAAAAGGGACTCATCGAAAAAGTTAATTGAATGGATAGGATTAGATTATTAAAAGTTAGGTTGATATGACTAAATATTATTTCATCTGAAATAGAAATCTCCGATTGCATCAATCCATTCTTTGATGTCTTTGTCCTGAAATACTAAATAAGGACGGGCAGGTATCTCAATTTTATGAGGTTTCGTTGTCCCTAATACCATATAACCTGAACCTTTTTTCAGGAATAAAATTTTCCCTTTTGAAGCATCTGCTTTTGTCATGAAACCGTATTCTGTTCCACCCGGATGATTAATAATACCTCCAAATTGATGTATAGCTGCATAAGGGCTGTTTGCTGAAATTACTATAGCACTTTTCTTTTCCGGATTGACCTCAATTGAAGCTACTAAATTTTTGTTTCGATTAAGGGTAGGTAGTAATGGTGAATATCCTTTTACCTGGTATGCTTTTTTTGTTGATGGAGCAAGTGCCTTCCATTTTTGATTCCCCCCTGAAAATATTGTTACGTTACTACCTTCGCTTCCATCATACCTGCCATGAGAAGCAATATTTTGCAAAATTGTTTCTTCTGCAAGTCCTGAGATAATTCTCAATGCAGGTGAAATGTCTTTACCTTTTTCCTTAATTTTCTTAAGTAACTGTTCAAATCCTTTAATAATACTTCGTGATAGCATAATTTTTTCCAAATTTTATTCCATAAATTATTCCATTAGAATCAAGAAAATTATTCCAAAATATATTCCAAATTTTATTTCCTGAGTTTGTTTGCCATAATCAGTAATGCCGTGTAAGACACTGTTAATTTTTTTAATTGTTCCTTATTTGCAGAACTATTGTTTTTTAATTTTTGCAATTGCTGATTAACAAGATTAAGTTTAAAAATCATATCAGAAATTTCTTTTTTACCTATATTTTTATTCTCAATTGCTGTTTTTATATTACTAAGTTCGTTTGAAATACCCAAAATTCTTGTTTGCGTTGCGATAGACGTGTTTTTTTGCTCTATTTGGGTATTTTTATTGAGTGCCTGCTTTAAATCGCCTTTAATTTGTTTTTGATAGTCTCGAATTTCAGGTTCATATTTTCCAATAGGGTCGAAATTTTTCATATCGTCGGTTACATATTTGTTGTCTTCTTTACCCTCAACAACAACATACCCTCTTGCAACTAAATTATTTTTCTCCTCTTCGGTAACGGCTCTCATAGAGCAATCACAACCATAACCACGAGGAGGAAAAATATCCTGAACTATTGGATTTGTATAGTGATATATATGCTTATCGAACTGTTTGTGACTTTCTCTTGCAGTTTCTCTATGAATCTGTTCATAAACGAACCATGGACGATATTGAGCAATATTCATCATTGATTCCCAACGACCTTGTGCATAAGATGTTTTTATATTTGTATCGAGGATTAAAGCTAAACGTGATGGAGTACCAAGCGTAACAATTTTGCCATCAACTTCTTTTTTTCCCCACCATCCTTTTGATTCCAAAATTGGTTTGAGATTTGAAATGAAGTCTTTTACAGGAGTACCTTCTTTTTTTGCTTTTTGGACGGCATCAAATATATCTTGAAGAACATCAGCTCCCATTGTTTTGGCAACGGTGAACGATTTATAATGCATTTTTGCATGCAAGTCATCATAGTCCCAAGTTTCGATTAGATTCTCTCCTCTTTTTTTGAGGTATTCCAAACCTCTTATCGAACCCAGTTTAAAAGCAACTGCTAAACGTTTTTTCATTTCTTCTGTTACTTCGGGCATAATTATTTCCCTTTCTCATATCCTTCGATTGCAGACACAAAATTTAAATTCTCGATTATTTCCTGAATTTTATCTGTTTCAAGTTTTGGAAAATATTCAATAATTTTCTTTTCGATTTCTTCATAAGATTCCCCTGATTGAATACTTTCGATAATTGGTAATAACATTTTTTCTGCAGCAGAATTAAATTCTTTTTCAGCCAATTCTCTAACAATGTCTTTTTCGGAAAACAGAAAATCATTTCCTTTTGACATTAGTTGAAACATTGCCTTTGGAGGATTATTTGCTGGATCAATCAATACATAATCACCTTCATCAAGATATTTTCGCCAGCGTTGATCAGTAAATTTTACTTGTCCTGTAGCCAATATTTTAATATCTCTTTCCAGAACCGTATTTAAATCATCCATCCTATATAGTTCAAATTTCGGGTAATGTGTTGGATTGTCAAAATTATAGTCGATAATGTATTTAATTAGCTGATTGAAATGATGTTCAATCATTCTTTTATCAGCATCAACCACCTCCTGACGAACTTCTAAATGTGTTTGACTCATTGCATAACTACCTGTATCACCCTGCTCTGTAGTTAATGTTTGTGATAATATAGCTTTTGAAATTTCCGCATTTAAAAAATGAATCAGATTTTTATAGATATCTGCTTGTTGTGGATTTCCTGTTGTAATTGTATCAATCGTAATATCTTCATCAACAGCTGCTCTTCCACCGTTTCTTAATGCATTTAGTTGAGTAATCAATTCTTCAATATCTTCTTCTTTTGCATCTCTCTTGTATATTCCAAGTAAGAATGGCTGACCATACCTTTCTGCATATTGTGTCCAGAACTGGAAGCCACCCTTCTTAAATATGACTGGCCAATAGCATTGAGACAAAACTCCACGTCCATAAGGATTATCAGATGTTGCATTATGTTGGACAACAAGAAATTTTGTTTTTAGCATTGATTGTGCCATTCCCGTGCTATAATCACCAAGATATTTCAGCATACCAAATTCATCAAATGCAAACCAATGAGGTGGTTTGCCAACAATAGCTGTTGGTATTAAATAATCACCGATATAACGCCAATATATCTCCATTGGTTTATATCCAAATAAAACACCATCAAGCATTTCGTTAATGATTGTTCCTATATCTAAACCTGTTAACTTCATTGCATTATCACCTGAAAAGATTTTATTAATAAATTCTGTTTCAGCTGTCCATTTTTCACTTCTATCAAGTTCCCACACCAAAGATAAAACTCCAGCTTTTCTTGATTGTACACAACTTGATACATGAGCATCATTAAGCAATGGGAAAAACGCTTCATTTATGTTTTTACCTTTGCTTAAAAGAATATTGTCTGGATTATTAAGAATGTTCAACATTGAGCGTGCCATACTTTCCCAAGCATGAACACCAAGAACCTCCAATCCAGGTCTGTTTTTTTTGATTTCTGGCATTTTATTTTTGCCAAATAAATTGAATTTCATAGTGTTTCTCCTAATATCCTGTAAAATCTATGTTAGTTTCTTTATATTTTTCGTTTGCTAATGGTCTTATTCTGCGATTATTCATCTTATCAAATTTGGGTATTAAATATTTTAATGCCATGCTTGTTGTATCAACCTGATCATCATGGGCTCCATTTGGAAACACATGGTGTTCAGCTAAGAATTCATCCAGCCATGTTGCATCAGCGGGTAAGAATACCTGACCACTTTCTATTCTTGGAGATACTTCATGTGCTCTCACAACTTTATCTTTATCCTGCGGATCATATCCTCTAATTGGTATTTTTGTTTCATGTTTGAGTTGTTGTATCAAACTGTGTCCAGATGCTTTTTGTTCGATAATAACAATTGATGGTTTGTATATATCAAATTGTTTTTTTGATTGTGCTACTAATTCTGGGAAGGTAATTTTATCTCTGAAAATATTAATTAAATAGAATCCATTCATATTTATTCCCCATGTGGCACAGACAGAATAATCATTATGTTGTCCTTTTTCAAATGCGGTATCCCATACTTGAATAGTATTTGTCATTAGTGGAAGTGAATGATAACGTTGCCACCATTGTGGATTGAATATTGCAGTTTCATCATCCACAGGATTCTGTAATATTTGACTTGCATACCCGAATGTACCCAATTCTTTTTTTGCTTCTGAAAGACTTTCTCTATCTAATCTCACAGGGTCTAACAATCCGTTAACATAATTTTTTTTGACTTCTTCTGGTTTGACATAATCAGTTAATACACCTGGTAAGCATATATGTTTGACTTTTGTGCGTTTGAGAAATTCTGTTGTTGGATCATCTTCATGAAGTCTTTGCATTATCAGAATCGTTAATGTTACTTTATTGTCCCTTTTTCTTCGGGATAATGTATGAGTTATTATTCTGTTTGCATGGGTCCTTTTTGTTCTGGAAAACGCATCCTCTGCCTTTAATGGATCGTCAATTAGGATTATATCTGCATGCTTACCAGTAATAGTCCCATTGAATCCAACAGAGTATCTTACTCCCTTGTGATTGTTCTCATATTTCATTATTTGGTTTCTATCCATTCTTAATACAATGTCCGGATACATTATTCGGAACTCATCTGAAAGCACAACATCTCTGCTCTTTATTGCGAAATCACTTGCAAGAGAACTGGAGAATGATGATACTATAAATCTTAATGAAGGTTTTCTTATCCAACACCATACTGGAAATAAAACTGAACAAATATTTGATTTGGTTGTTCCAGGGGGAATATTAATAACAACATCATTTTCTTTAGGTCTATTATTGATTACATTCTCTGCTGCTTTTTGGAGTTCATCACATAAAAATTTTATATGCCAATTATCAATTAATTTTGCATCATCAATTACTGACCAGAAAAATTGGAAAAATTCGTAAAAATTCTTTTTTAAGTCTTCTCCATAGCTTTTCAATGTTGCCTTGTAAATCTCAATATTTATTCTCTGATCAAACATTAATTATCAATTACTTTTTTCATTAAAGTTATTAAATCTTTTTTCTCTTCTGTTGTTAATTTTTCAAGTTCCGATATTTGCTCACTTGTCAGCTTGCCTTCTCCATCAGTTTCTATCTTCATATCGGTTGTTTCCTTCCACCCTCTCTTTCTACCTAATGTTTTGAGCAAGAAAATTATTGCTACTATATCAGGTGGATGTGTTATTATTGTTTCCTCCTTTAATCTGACTATGTTTCCTTCTTTATTTAACACCTCTTTTATCTTGATTGTTTTTGTAGTTATTCCAGAAATTTTTTTTAACAATGCTGATTCAGTGAAATCTATGGTACTTTCCTTTACTTCATCAGCTGCAACTTTGAATTCATTCGGTATCTTAATTTCATTACCTTCGTTATCTGTTTCAATCTTTTGTTGTTTATTGTACCATTCATAATAAGTATCCCTGCTAATATTTAGCTTTCTGCAGGTTACTGCGATATTCCCTGCATTTTTTCTGAATATCTCTATGAATAATTTTTGTTTATCAGTCATTTTATATTCTTACAAATCCGACATTATAAAAAAACCTATCAACATTTGTTGAAAACTTTATTGAAAAATTAATATAAATATATTTTCTAATTAGAAACATTTTATTATATTTGGAAATACAGTTAAATATATTAGATAATAAATAATTAAAAAGTTTCACGTGAAACAAAAAAACTACATAAAAGCGAAATCTTTTTTTGACGGAAAATTCCTTGATGGAACATTTTCCGAAGTCAGAGAAAAACTCAGTACAGAAGTTTGGAATCCTGAAATGTTTATCGTTATTCTTCCTGATGGAACCAAGGAATTTGGCGATGACTTCCTTGAAAATTATTTGGAACTTTGCCTTAAATTTGAAGTTACATATAATACCTAAGATTTGATTGAACAAATTTTTGTAATTTCGTAAAATAGTTTGTTTTAAAAATATTTTACGAATATGTATTTGATTTCGGATATCAAAAAGGAAATTGCAGATAGAGGTAGAAAAATTACTAATCAAGCAATTCATATGTTTAAAGAACGTAAGCTTAAAGAAGGTGTTCATTTCATTAGAGGATTCCCCACAAGATTTACTAAAAGAGGCCGAACAGCTGTTCTCAAACATTTTAAAGTTTATCGGAAGAAAAATTGAAAATAATATTAATTTTTTTTCTTTATACATTTCTTTTTATTTATTTTATTTATTTTATTTATTTTATTTATTTTATTTTATTGTTATAAGTTGTTTATTAGTGACTTATAAGTCACTTACTAACAAGTTTATTTTTATAATATTTACAAAACCGTTAAAATTCACTATTTTTGAAAACTGTGCAATTTGAAATTTTCTTCGATTTACATTTTCCCTATTTTTCATCCGCTCCGACATTAGCTTCTATTCGCACGCGATATATTTGTTATACATTTGCCTTTTGTTTGTTCATTTTATATACTACATTATTTTCTTCGTCAAGACCTATAGGTTGAAGTATTCCATCGAAATATTTTGCTGGTGATTTATCTGATGAAGGTGTATTCCAGTATTCTTTTACAAATTCATATAGCGTTTGCTCTAATCTTTGTGCTCTGTTACGGTTAGAATTTGTATTGAAACCTATTGCATTATAATAATTGACTTCACCTACATAGCGATGTAATTCTTTCGATATATCTGACCAGCGGACAATTCCATCTGCTCTTTGTTTGGCTATCTGAATTGCTTGAGCAAAATGACCCTTTGAAATTTTAAAATCTGGTGGGGTCCCACAACAACACGTGAAATCACATTTTTCTTTGTGATGAGCATCTGAAACATAAAACCGCATTCCTAATCTTACTGCTGTTTGTTTCATATCTTCTATAATATCTTTTTTTATTTGATAATTTAATCTTCTGTAACCTGCTTGATGAGAATGTTTCTTGTAAAATTCATAAATATCATATCCGGCATATTTGCTCATTTCTGCGTATTTCATTTTTAATCTTTCATCTGCTCTTGATTCCAAACAAAAGAATTCTGTTGTTACCGAGTCAGCACCATTATCTTTTGCCTTTGCCATTAATATCCTATAATCATCACTTATCCCAATGATATAAGGTCGCAATCTGAGTGTTACAGGAATTCCTAATCCAGTTAATCTTTTTATTGCTTCAAGCCTTTCAGCTGGTAAATCTACACCTCGTTCGATAGATTTTGCTTTAATTGGATCGTTAGTAATTATACTAATTTTAAAATGCCAATTGTGTGAATGTTTTGCAATAAGGTTCATATACCTATTATCTTTTGTGAACCATGTTGCCTTAGTCGATATTGATAATGGATAATCAATTGTATCAAAGAATCTCAATAGTTCCAAACTAACACCATATTGTCTTTCATACTCATCAAATCCATCAGCCATTCCACCCCATTGCATTGTTACTTTGTCGCAAATATAATTTTTGAATTGATGTTTTTTTCTACCAAATAAACTATCAAGAAATAATTTTTTTACGGATTCAACATTAACACACTTTACTTTTCTTTTCAAATAATCTTTAGAATTATGAGCTTTTTGGAAAAAAGCAAAACAATACAAACAATTATATGAACATACTGAGTATGTGTCAAATGTCATCGGCATGGAACAATCTGTAATTTCACCAGTCCAGCGTGGTGATTCATATCCTTTTTCAATTATTCTCATTTGTTTACCTTCATGATTAATTCAAATTGTCTTTTTGGATTTGGTTTGAAATATTCAGGGTATTTTCTTAATAGATATTCGAATGAAAGCATTCTGTCTGTATCACCCTTACTGTAATATTTACGACCACCTGCCATTTTATCAAAATCATTGTCTGCAAACAAGTAGTTGAACCTTGCTATTTGATATCCACTTTTGATAATTTCTGCTGAAAAACCATAATCACATTTTACTGGCAATGCTTCATCGTATCTTATTCCTTCGGTTACCCGAATGCACTGAACTGCTCCATTAATAAATACATTATTACTAATTAGATTTTTTGCATTAAAGAATAATGGATTTGTAGTTGGCGATACTCCAAATAACTTAACGCACTTTGGAAATTTTTCAAATCCATTCTTTAAAATCTGCAAAAAGTAGTTTATGGAAATCGTAAATTGTTTGTTCTTTTTTCCTTCTGGAATAAACTTGCCAAAGGTTTTAATATCATCATCTATTGTTATCACATTAT
>RCNQ01000249.1 GCA_003731675.1 Bacteroidetes/Chlorobi group bacterium ChocPot_Mid | reverse complement strand
CTTGTCGAAGGACGTCATCCTGAGCTTGTCGAAGGACGTCATCCTGAGCTTGTCGAAGGACGTCATCCTGAGCTTGTCGAAGGATGTCATCCTGAGCTTGTCGAAGGACGTCATCCTGAGCTTGTCGAAGGACGTCATCCTGAGCTTGTCGAAGGACGTCATCCTGAGCTTGTCGAAGGACGTCATCCTGAGCTTGTCGAAGGACGTCACCCTGAGCTTGTCGAAGGATGTTATTATCTATATTATCTTCTTTAAACATTATTCTTGTTATCTTATGTAAATTAAAAAATATTTAGACGTTAATTATTTGATGTAATTTTAATCAAGATATTTGGTAGTACTGAAATAAATATTTTTTTATTTAAATAAATTTATTTAAATTTAATTATGAATTAATAATAATTAACAAAATTATTAATTTTTTTGTCAATAATATAAGAATGTAAAAAAATGAAAGATTTACCTATGATAAAGAAAAATCTAATAAGTCAAATGATAAATAAACTGGACAGACTTTTTAGTTTGCAATTAGCAAAAAAATTGTTTAAATCCCAATTGATTGTTATTATGATCTTTTTAATATCTTGTTCCAATAACATCAATGAACCTCCTAAAATTTCAAATTATAATTCAGGTGTAACAATCATTGGAGCTACAGATTATATTGATGACACGACTGGTTTCTCATTTGAAAAAGGAGATAAAGTTCTTTTTCCAAATATGGGAGAAGATTATAAACCGGACTTTTTTGTAACTGTTGCAACAAATGAAAGAGGCGACCCATTAAGTGTGTTGCTTTGGTCATCTGATTGGCCGGATAAGGTTAGTGACAGTATGTTCGCTTGTTTAAATTGTGAATCATCAGGTTTTGGCGATATTTTATTCGATACTTTAACTTATATTCCCTATAGTAATCAATATCATTATACGTATGCTGTTAGCCCATTAGTTGGTAATGTTTACGCAATAAAAACATCAAATAATAAACATGGAATGATACTTATTTTGGAATCATATTTTTACCAAAATTCACAAGATTCAGCTAATGGTTTCTATCGTGGACATGTCAAATTCAAATGGAAATATCAGCCAAATGGTTCACGAAATTTATTATTTAAATAAAATTATTATAACAATTTTAATTTAGCTTTAAAAGAAAAAATCATGAGATATTTAATTATTATATTATTAATAGCAATTTTATCATCATGTGAGCATGTAACCCCACCCATAAAAAAAGTTCCATACTGCCCGCCACCGGTAGAAATCTATCCAGGTGAATGGAAAATGCCTCATCCTTATCAAAATTATCAAAGGGCTTCTTACGACGGTAAAAATCTTATTTTTCGTAGTTATGGCAAAGCATATTTATTAAATCTAAAATCAAATGTTGTAGAGTACATAGATTTACAAAGTAAATTACCTGATAATGTGAAGTTAACCTTTGCAGGATATTTTTATTGGTGCCCTTATGATAATAACAGGGTTTTAATTTACGCTGCTACCGGTACCGATTTGCCGGACGACAGTATTAATCGCTATTATTACGGACAAAATATTTATATAGTTTCTCTAGATCCTTTCGATGTTAAAAGGGCAACTCCTTCCATATTAGGTCCAGCCGGCGCACCAATAAATTTTAGTATTGTTTCTTGGTTACCCGAATCAAACGAAAATGGTGATTTAATTTTATTATCGTATGTAATTAATGAAACAGCATATATAAAAAGATACTTAGTGCAAGATGATAAAATGTTAGATTACGATGGGAATTATTCAATATTAAGAGCAATTACTAAAGATGGAATTTATTCTTTTTCAGAGAAAGGAAGAAATGCTGATGCTAAAACTGTATGGGTTATCAATGGAAATGAATTTGTTTTTAATGAGGAAATGGGTTTGGATTACAGCAGCTTTTCACCGAGCGGCAAGTATTTAGCTTTATCCGTGAGACCAGCCAATCAAGGGAATGATGAAGAGAGAAGGTTTAATGAAATATGGATCATAAACGTAGAGAAATTCCTTAGTAAAAAACCGGATATTGTTTCACCCGACAGAATAATAAACCTACGTTATGACTTTTGTATGTATGCTTTTTTTACGACACCATGTGCGGAATTTATCTCTGAAACTGAATTAGCTGTAGCTATGTACAAAGACGGTGACGATAAAGCATATTTGTGGAAAGTGGGTATAGATGGCAAATTATTAGGACAGTTGACTTTCGAGCCGTAATTTAAAATTAAAAAGCCGTCTCACAGCACGGGACGGCTTTTTTCACAATTCATTATCAATTATCAATTATCCATTATCAATTATCCATTGTCAATTATCAATTATCCATTGTCAATTATCAATTATCCATTGTCAATTATCAATTATCCATTGTCAATTATCAATTATCCATTGTCAATTATCAATTATCAATTATCCATTGTCAATTATCAATTATCAATTATCAATTATCCATTGTCAATTATCAATTATCCATTGTCAATTATCAATTATCCATTGTCAATTATCAATTATCCATTATCAATTATCAATTAACCCAAGTAAGCTCTCAAAGCTTTTGAGCGGCTAGCGTGTCTCAATCTTCGTATAGCTTTCTCCTTAATTTGTCTTACTCTTTCACGTGTTAAATTAAATTTCTCGCCAATTTCCTCGAGTGTCAGGCATTGCCCTTCCAAGCCGAAATAAAGCTTTATTACTTCCGCTTCTCTTTGGGAAAGTGTCGTTAAAACCTGCTGAACTTCCACTCTTAAAGATTCACGGATTAACTCTGAATCTGGAGGTGGCTGCATGTCATTAGGCAAAATATCGAGCAATCTGTTGTCTTCGCCTTGAACAAAAGGTGCGTCAACAGATAAATGCCTTCCTGATATTTTGATTGTCTCTGCAATTTCAGGTACACTCATTTCCAACTGTTCGGCAATCTCTGCAGCAGTAGGTTCACGTTCATACTTTTGCTCGAGTTCGCTGAACTTTTTACCGATTTTATTCAAAGCCCCAACTCTGTTGAGTGGTAATCGTACAATTCTTGATTGCTCTGCCAGTGCCTGCAAAATTGATTGACGTATCCACCAGACGGCATAAGAAATAAACTTAAAACCTCTTGTTTCGTCAAAACGCTTTGCAGCTTTTATCAAACCCAAATTACCTTCATTAATCAAATCTCCGAGCGAAAGACCTTGATTTTGATACTGTTTTGCTACTGAAACCACAAACCTCAAATTCGCCTTTACTAATCTTTCGAGAGCTCTTGTCCCTTGTATCCCACCCTTTTTAATTAGCTGAGCTAAGGTAATTTCGTCTTCGGGATGGAGCAACTCGACCCTGCCAATCTCTTGCAAGTACTTGTCAAGAGACTGCGATTCCCGATTAGTATATTGTTTCGTAATTCGCATTCACACTCCATTAAAATTTATCTTTATATTTAATTTCTTCTTTTTAAAATAATTAGTTATTATTAATTGTCAATTAAATCATTCACGTATTTAGCAATTAAATATTTTTTTCGACGAAAACAATATATATGTATTTTATAAAATCATAATAAATAATTAACCCAAATTAAATTAGATTAATTTATAATATTAATGAAAAAATTATACAATATTCATTTTCAATTTTTCTATTAACGATTTTGTTTTTAAATTAATAGATTATAAACTAATATTTTTTCATTTTGACTTTAATTATGGCAAAATTTACTGATTACAGCACCATAAAAATTGAAATTGACAATCGGATTGCAAGAATTTTTTTGAATAGACCTGAAGTCCATAATGCTTTTAACAATCATCTGATTAATGACTTATATGATGTCTTCAATAAATTGAAAAATGAAAATGAAATCCGTATTATCATTCTGACAGGGCTTGGTAAATCCTTTTGTGCTGGAGCTGATTTGAACTGGATGAAAAGTGTAATTAATTATTCTTATGAGCAAAATCTGGAAGAGTCATTAAAATTAGCAAATTTAATGTATCTTGTATTTACACATCCTAAACCAGTAATAGCCCGTATTAATGGTTCAGCGATAGGTGGTGGGGTGGGATTGATGTCTGTATGTGACATTTTAATAGCCGATGAAAATGCAATTTTTGGATTAAGTGAAGTCAAATTAGGTCTGGTACCAGCGGCTATATCTCCTTTTGTTATGTGTCGTATTGGCGAGCCAAGAGCACGGGAACTTTTTATAACAGGTGAAAGGATAACAGCCAAAAAAGCAGAAAAATTGAATTTAATAAATTATGCTGTCCCGACAAATAAACTTGATGAAACAGTAAATGAAAAAGTAAATCTGATTTTGCAGAACGGACCTGAAGCTATCAGGGTTGTTAAAGAAATGATTTTCAATGTGGGGCATAAGATTGACATTAGCGAAGTACATAACTATACAGCTAAATTAATAGCAAACCTGAGATTAAGTCCCGAAGGACAAGAAGGTATGAATGCGTTTTTAGAGAAAAGAAAACCAAATTGGGTTAATAATAAAATTTGAGGGAAAAATTGATAAAAAAAATTCTTATAGCAAATCGTAGCGAAATTGCATGCAGAATAATAAGAGCATGCAAAGAGATGGGTATTCGAACAGTTGCAATTTATTCTGAAGTTGATTCTGACGCCTTGCATGTATTATCAGCAGATGAATCCATTTGTATTGGACCAGCACCAGCTTTGCAATCATATCTCAATCAGGAAGCTGTGTTAAATGCCGCAATCAGTACTGGTTGTGATGCTATTCATCCTGGTTATGGCTTTCTTGCAGAAAATAGTGAGTTTAACAGAAAAGTACGAGATGCCGGTCTAATATTTATTGGTCCCGACCCTGAATCTATGGAACTTCTTGGTTCTAAAGTTGCATCAAGGCAGTTAATGATTAAGTCGGGAGTACCTGTTATCCCTGGAATGAAGACAAGTTCAATGAATATTGAGGATTTTGAAAAGACAGCAAATGAAATGGGTTTTCCTGTTCTTATTAAAGCATCAGCAGGTGGTGGTGGTAAAGGGATGCGTGTTGTACATCAAAAAGAAAAGCTGAAAGAAGCAGTTGAATCTGCAATGAGAGAATCTAAATCTGCCTTTGGCAGTGAAGAAGTTTACCTTGAAAAATATATCGAGTCGCCACGGCATGTTGAATTCCAGATTGCGGCAGACCATCATGGGAATGTGATATATTTATTTGAGCGTGAATGTTCAATCCAAAGACGACACCAAAAAATCATCGAGGAAGCACCATCGCCAATCATGGATCCTGATTTACAAAAAAGAATGGGTGAAACAGCTATCAAAGTTGCAAAAGCCGCTAATTATGACAGTGTCGGAACTGTAGAATTTCTCGTAGATAAAAATAAAAACTTTTATTTTCTCGAAGTTAATGCAAGAATACAAGTCGAGCACCCTGTAACTGAGATGACAACGGGGATTGATTTAGTCAAACTACAAATTGCCATTGCAAATGATGAGAAAATTCCCTTCAATCAAGAAGAACTCAAGCAAAACGGACATGCTATTGAATGCAGAATTTATGCTGAAGATGCAGATAATAAATTTATGCCTTCTTCAGGAAACATTTTATTTCTTAAAGAGCCAACTGGTCCCGGTGTCCGATACGATTGCGGGATTTATCAGGGGAGTAAGGTTTCTGTGTTCTACGACCCTGTGCTTGCCAAGCTGATTGTTTGGGGAAAAGACAGAGAAGAAGCACGTCAAAGAATGATTATAGCACTTAAACAAAATATTATTTTAGGAGTCAAGACATCAATTAGATTTATGATAAATTGCCTTGAACATCCTGAATTTATCAAAGGCAACACATTCACAAATTTTATTGAAAACAATATGAGTGAAAAAATATCAAGGTCAGAATTTATAATTAATGCCTCTTTGACAACTGCTACACTTATGTCACAAAATCAAAAGAAGCTGGATAAAGTTGTAACCGAGGGAAATTCTATAATGCCTACACCTTGGCAGACAATTGGTAAATGGGAAATTTGTTCAACAAATTAATCAGAAAATAAATATGAAATTAAAATTTGAAAATAATATTTACGATGTTGATGCCTCCATTCAGGGAGAGCAGATTATATCAAAGATTAACGCTAATACTCTACTTTTTAAAAAAGGAAGTTTAACAAATAATTTATTATCACTGACAGAAATAAATGACAATAAATATTATCATTTTTATACTGCTGAAGATGGAAATCACATATACATTAATTGTGAAGGTGATTGTATTATTTTTGATAAAATTAAAGATGAAGAAAAATCATTTGTTGCAAATGACAATGAGACAGGAAATAAACAAATAGTGCTCCCTCCAATGCCAGGTACTATTGTCAAAATAATGGTTAAGAAGGACCAAAAAGTAAATGAAGGAGATGCATTAATTATCGTAGAAGCGATGAAAATGGAAACAACTTTGTATGCTGAAATAAACGGAGTTGTTACTGAGGTCAACGTACAAAACGCGGAGCAGGTTGATGCTGATAAAGTTTTAATGATTGTTGAAAAAGAAGAAAATTAATATTATTACTTAATAAAAAAGGTGAAAAATGATAAAACGAATACACATATGTTTAACATTAATTCTATTTGTGTCATTGTCGGCATTCTCTCAACAAAAGCCGTTTAACAAGACACTCGCTGAAGGTGAGGTATTGAATAACAAGCAAATAATGACTTGGGATTTGAAAGCATTCACATCTTCCGACAGTATTTATTTCACTTATAATTCTTTCGGGAAACCTGATTTAAATTACATCTATAAAATTGTGAATGGAATTTGGGTTCTTGATTCCAAAAGGAAGTATGATTATTCTGAAAATTCTATACTTAAAGAAGATATTACAGAAAAATTTGTTGCTGACACATGGAAAAATTCTTCAAAGAATGAATATATATTTAACGAAAACAACAACTTAATTGACTCAACTTATTTTACATGGAACGATACTACATCGCAATGGATTAACAATTATAAGACGAGTACGACTTTCAGCCCCGAAGGTAAAATATTAATATCATTAGGTCAAAGGTGGCAAAATAATAATTGGGTTAACAACAGACAATATACTTATGTTTATAATTCACAAAATCAACTCGATACAATGTTCAGTAAAAGATGGCAACAAAACAGCTGGAGAAATAATGCATTTGTCATCTACACTTATAACGAGAACGGATTTATGACTGAAGCAGTTACTCAAACTTATTTTGGAAGTAACATTTCCAACTTCAGCAAAATTACTTATAATTACGAAAATGATTTATTGGTTGAACTCACCAATTATGCTTGGCAAAATAATGATTGGGTAATGCAGGACAAATACAAGTTCACATATGACGAAAATAAAAAATTACTTACTTCATCACGTCAAAGTATTCAGAATATAGGTTGGCTGACTACTACCCAAAATTTCTTCTTCTATGACCAATTCAACAATAAGGTCAGAGACCTTACTCAAAGATTAATTAACCAGCAATGGCAAGATTACAGAAGAATAAATTATTTTTATGACAATCAAAATAATTTAATAACTGAACAAACACAAGCATGGTCTTCTTCATCAAACAGTTGGTCGAACTTGGAAAAGACAGATTACAATTATAAAAATCAAAAATTACATTTTAAATATACTTCCACTTGGAAAAATAATGTAGGTTGGATTTATTCTACAAGTTCAACTTATTCATACACAGACTCCGAAAATTCGTCAACAGTAACAAGTCAACGTTATGTTGATAGCACTTCAACA
>RCNQ01000248.1 GCA_003731675.1 Bacteroidetes/Chlorobi group bacterium ChocPot_Mid | reverse complement strand
ATAATCTATTGGAAGCAATTTCAAAAAATTGGGAGGGAGTATGTTTTTTTGGGAAAGTTATTTATATTTCGTAATTTTGTAAGATTTTTCAGAATAGATAATAAGGAAATGTTTAATTTATTTATTCAGGGTTTAAAAGATGGGGAGCATGAAATTGAATCAGAAGTTCCCGTAGAAGAAATACCTGAAATGTTCAGTGAGTACTTTGGAATAGTTAAGCTCAAAGGTAAGCTTAAAAAGATAGGAAACAGATATGCACTTTTTGCTGAGGCAGAATGTCAGGCAAAGATGGTTTGCGATATTACTTTGGAGGATTTTACTGAAACAATAAAGGTGGAGGTAAATTTATCCTTCAAAACTGAATTGAAACCTGACAAATCTGAATCGAGCAAGAAAAAGGAAGAAGCCGTGATAAAAATTTCACCTGATGGAAAGTACGCAGATATTGCTGAAGAAATCAGAGAAATATTTGCTGTGAGTCTTCCAATGAAGCGGATAGCACCGAAGTACAGGGGAAAGGAATTTTCTGAGATATTTCCTGAATATGATGCAAATTCTGTCGAGGGAGAGGTTAGTAATGTTGATGACAGATGGGCACCATTGAAAAAGATAAATATTAATTAAAATAAATTGTTAAAATAATATGAGTAATGGTTTATGCCAAATCCAAAAAGAAAATTTTCGAAAACAAGAAGAGATAAAAGAAGGACACATTACAAAGCAACACCTGAAAAAGCACATGTATGTCCACAATGTGGTGCTGTTAAATTGGCTCACAGGGCTTGTCCTGAGTGTGGTTATTATAATGGCAGAAAAGTTGTAGCTAAAGTTTAATTTGCTAATTAAGTCTATTATTATCCTGTTACATGAAGTAATTTAATGGCTACTTCTAATACCGACACAAAAGTTATGCGTATAGCTCTTGATGCAATGGGAGGGGATTTTGCACCTGTCAATGAAATCCATGGAGCAATCAAAGCTTTTGAGGATTTTTTTGCTGACAGTAATATTGAGGTTATTTTTGTGGGTGATGAGAAAAAAATCAATGCGGCGTTGCATCAATTTGACTATTCTAAGTTGAAGTATTCAATTGTACATGCCGATGAGGTAATCACAATGCATGATGACCCGACAGCTGCAGTCAGAAAGAAAAATTCATCTTTGTATAAGGGATTGGAATTGCAAAGCCAGGGATATGCTGATGCTTTTGTATCTGCAGGAAATACAGGTGCTGTTTTATCAACTTCAACTATACTTTTAGGAAGAATCAAGGGAGTAAGCCGACCAACAATTGGTTCATTTTTTCCATCACAAAAATCTACTCCATGTTTTGTTCTTGATGTTGGTGCAAATATTGATTGCAAGGCAAAATTTTTGTATGAATTTGCTGTTATGGGAAGTATCCAGATAAAGAATATGTTCGGAGTAGATAATCCCAGGGTAGGGCTTTTGAATATAGGTGAGGAAGAGTCCAAGGGTTCAGAAGTTTTGCAGGAGACCTATAAATTATTAAAGCAAAGTAAACTGAATTTTATAGGCAACGTTGAAGGACGCGATATTTTAAAAGGGACAGCAGATGTTGTTGTATGCGACGGATATACGGGAAATGTTGTATTGAAGTTCGCCGAAAGTTTTCTTGGATTTTTTAAATCTGCGGTGGTTTCCTTTAGTAAAAAAAATATATTTAATCTTGCAGTTGCTGGTATTATGAAACCATTTTTGAAGAAGATATTCATGCAATTCGATTATCAGGAGTATGGAGGAGTTCCATTGCTGGGAGTTAATGGAGTAGTGATTATCGGTCATGGGAAGTCTTCCCCGAAAGCCATTGAACACATGTTAAAAAGGGCAGTCGAGATGGTGGATAATGAGATAAATATGAAAATAAGTAAAGCTATAAATACCGATTTTTTTATTGATAGTGAGAGATAGTTACAAAATGAGAGCGACAATTACATCGATAGCACATTGGGTACCGGAAGATGTTTACCCGAATTCATTTTTTGAAAAATATTTGGATACTAGCCATGAGTGGATTTTTACAAGAACCGGTATTTCTGAAAGAAGATTTTTAAAGGAAGGCGGTACTTCCGATATGATAGTTCCTGCCGCAAAAGAATGTATGGCAAAAAGAGGGGTTAAACCAGAAGAAATTGATTGCGTTATTGTAGCAACTGTAACACCTGACCATTTTTTTCCGTCAACAGCAGCTATTGTTCAAAGGAAATTGGGATTGAAAAATGCCTGGGGATATGACATATCAGCGGCTTGTTCTTCATTCTTATTTTCCCTGACAACAGCAGTAAAACTTGTTGAATCGGGAGCGTGCAAGAAAGTTCTGTTATGCGGAGCAGATAAAATGAGTTCGATTATGGATTTTCAGGACAGAGCGACTGCTGTTTTGTTTGGTGACGGAGCAGGATGTGCATTAATTGAGGCATCTAATGATGAAAGTATGGGATTTATTGATTCAATACTGCATATTGATGGTGAGGGAGAGCCCTATTTGCATATGAAAGCAGGTGGTAGCGTTAAACCGGCAAGTGAAGAAACAGTAAGAAACAGGGAACATTATATATTTCAAGATGGTCAAAATGTTTTTAAAGCGGCAGTAAAAGGAATGGCTGATGTTTCGCTTGAAATGATGGAAAAACATAATCTTACAGCAGATGACATTGCCTGGCTGGTTCCGCATCAGGCGAATTTGAGAATTATTTCTGCAACATCAGACAGAATGCGTCTTGACCCTTCAAAGGTTATGATAAATATTGACAAATATGGCAATACAACAGCGGCAACAATTCCGATATGTTTATCAGAATGGCATAAAGCTGGGAAATTACACAAAGGCGATAAACTGATTTTGTCGAGTTTTGGAGCTGGTTATACTTGGGGAGCGATTTATTTTGTTTGGAATATGAATGATTAATTGTGGAATGGGAAAGATGAAAACGGCATTATTATTTTCAGGTCAGGGTTCGCAATATGTAGGTATGATGAAGGATTTATATGATTTATACCCTGAAGCTAAGGAGCTTGTTGATAAAGCAGATAAAATTTTAGGTTTTGAGTTGAGTAGGATTTGCTTTGAAGGTCCTTTGGATTTATTGAAAGAGACAAGATATACACAACCTGCTTTGTTTTTGCATAGTTCTTTGATAATGTATATAATTGGTAAGAAATTGGAATATTCAGCTGTAGCAGGTCATTCAGTTGGTGAGTATGCGGCACTCTATTCAGCGGGGGTTCTGAGCTTCGAAGATGCTTTGAAATTAGTAGCTTTGCGTGGAGAATTAATGTTCAGGGCAGGTGAAAGTGAGCCAGGTACAATGTTTGCAATCATCAATCTTGATGATAAAAAAGTTGAGGAAGTGTGCAATTCTTTAACAGACGCTTCAAAAAGACTTTTTGTGGTGCCTGCTAATTTTAACTCTCCCGGGCAAATTGTTATTTCAGGGTCAGCTGAGCATATACGTAACAATATAGATAAGTTCAAGGAATCCGGTGCAAGAATGGTTAAAGAGCTTGTGGTGAGTGGTGCTTTTCATTCACCTTTGATGGAACCAGCTAAGAAAGAACTGGAAAAAGCTATACTTGGTATGGAATTCAGAGATGCCAAGGTTCCTGTATATGTTAATGTTACTGCAAGTCCTGTTTCTGATGGCAAAAGTTTGCAGAAGTATTTGATAGAGCAATTAACTTCTCCTGTTTTGTGGACTCAGACTTTGCTTAATATGAAAAATGATGGAATTCTGAAGTATATTGAAATTGGTGCGGGTAATGTTTTGCAGGGTTTGGTTAAAAGGACATTGAATGATATTGAAATTGAAGGTATTGATAAAGCAGAGGATTTGAGAAAATATTTTTGATAACTCAATTAATTTTCGTAAAATAGAAATTCTTAAAAAAGTAAAATTTAAAAAAGTTATATAGATGAACAGATTAAAGGGAAAGACAGCAATAGTTACAGGAGGTTGTCGGGGAATAGGCAAGGCAATCGTCGAGAAATTTGCTTCGGAAGGAGCGAAAGTTTTTGCTTTGGATTATGTTGTCCCTGAGAAAGTTGAGGATTTTATTGAAGATGCTAAACTCAGGGAATCAGTATTGATAATTCAAGCAGATGTAACAAATGAAGAATCTGTTAATAATGCCATAAATGAGGTTTCTAAAAATTCTGAGACTATTGATATACTGGTGAATAATGCTGGAATTACAAGAGACACACTTGTAATGCGAATGAGCGAGAGCGATTGGGATGCAGTATTGAACACTAACCTTAAGGGTGCATTCCTTTGCTCAAAAGCTGTTTGCAGAAAAATGATGTCTCAAAAAAGTGGCAGAATAATAAATATGGGCTCAATAGTTGGTTCAATTGGTAATGCAGGTCAGGCAAATTATTCTTCATCAAAAGCAGGAATGATTGGTTTGACAAAGTCACTTGCCAAAGAGTTTGGCTCAAGAAATATTTTGGTGAATTGCATTGCTCCGGGTTATGTAATCACTCCAATGACTGAGAAATTAACAGAAGAACAGAAGCAGGCGTATTTGAATAATATCCCATTGAAAAGAGGGGCACAACCGGAAGATATTGCAAATGCATGTTTGTTTTTTGCTTGTGAAGATTCTTCTTACGTTACAGGGCAGGTATTGCATGTTGATGGTGGTTTGGCGATGTGATTTATTATGATTTGAAAATTTATCATTTATAAATAAATAGTTTTGATAATATAAATAATAATGTTTAACAATATAAATGGAGTATGATATGGCTGATTTAAAAGCAAAAGTTACAGAAATTATAGTAAAGAAACTTGGTGTGGAAGAATCACAGGTTACTGAAACTGCTAATTTCACAAAGGATTTAGGAGCAGATTCACTTGATACTGTTGAGTTAATCATGGAATTCGAAAAAGAATTCAATATTACTATTGAAGATAGTGATGCTGAGAAAATTCAGACTGTTGGTGATGTTGTTAAGTTCCTTGGCGAAAAGGGAGTTTAATAAAATTGACAATTGACAATTGACAATTAACAATTAACAATTAACAATTGACAATTGACAATTAACAATTGACAATAAATATTTGTAAAAGATATTTTATTATAAATTGTTTTTGATTGTTAGGAATTTAATTTTTTATTTAATTTTGATAATATATGGCAAATTACAATTTCCCGAGAGTTGTTGTAACAGGTATTGGTGCGGTGACGCCTATAGGTAATACTGTCGATGATTTTTGGAAAAGTATGATGGAAGGTAAAAGCGGTGCGGCTTTTTTAACAAGATTTGATGCGAGTGTGTTTGATACGAAATTCGCTTGTGAAGTTAAAAATTATGACCCGCTTTTGCACATGAATCGCAAGGAAATTCAAAGGATGGACCTTTTTACTCAGTTTGCTATTTCATCTGCTGAGATGGCTGTGGCTGATTCAGGTATTAACTTTGAGAATACCAACAAAGATAGAGTCGGTGTTGTATTTGGTTCTGGTATTGGTGGTATGTGGACATACCATAATCAACAGCAGATGCTTTATGAAAGAGGTGGTAATCCTGATAGAATTTCACCTTTCTTTATTCCTATGTTAATATCTGATATAGCACCTGGACATATTGCAATCCGATGGGGATTGAAGGGACCAAATTATGCAACGGTTTCTGCCTGTGCTACATCATCACACGCTATAAGTGATGCATTTATGATTATCCAAAGAGGAATGGCTGATGTGATGGTAGTTGGTGGAAGCGAAGCTGTTTTGTGTCCGATGGGAGTAGGTGGATTTAATGCAATGAAAGCTTTATCCACAAGAAATGACAGCCCTGAGACAGCAAGCAGACCTTTTGATAAAAATAGAGATGGATTTGTTATGGGTGAGGGTGGAGGAGTATTAATACTCGAGACAGAAGAGCATGCTCTTGCAAGAGGTGCAAAAATTTATGCAGAAATTGCGGGTATCGGATTGACAGATGATGCATTTCATATAACTCAACCGGCGGCTGGGGGAGAAGGTGCTGTCCGTTCAATGAGATTAGCTATTGAAGATGCAAAATTAAAACCGGAAGATGTTGATTATATAAATGCTCATGGTACTTCAACTCCACATAATGATAAGAACGAAACTACAGCTATTAAGACTGTTTTTGGTGAACATGCCACAAGCGGGAAGCTATCGATCAGTTCGACAAAGTCTATGACAGGTCATTTACTTGGTGCGGCAGGAGCTGTTGAGGCAATTGCAACAATTCTTACTATTAAGAATAATAGAATACCACCGACTATTAATTATACAACTCCTGACCCTGATTGTGATTTGAATTATACACCTAATAAACCTGTGGAAAAGGAAGTAAAGGTTGCACTGAGCAATACTTTTGGTTTTGGTGGACATAATGCTACAATACTATTCAAGAAATATGAGTAATAATTAATTTGAGGTGAAAAACATCGAAATTTTTCATCATCTATATAACGGTTTTCTAAGGTTTTCACCACTAAAAAAATATCTTAAATTTCTATCCAACCAGAAAGGAAATTTTCCTCTGGTTGGATATTTGAATGATGAAAAAAAATCTGAGTTAGAAGATATTTTGAATATACAGATACGCAGCAACGAAATATTTGAACAAGCCCTTTTACACAGGTCATATCTTCAGGTTCTTAACGACGATAAAATTCTGTCAAATGAGAGATTGGAATTTTTGGGAGATGCTGTCTTGGGAATGGTTGTTGCGGATTATCTTTTTTCTCTTCATACACATGTACCCGAAGGTGAACTAACAAAAATGAGGTCTTGGTTAGTGAACGCTTCTTCACTTACTTTATGTGCCAGAAAACTTGGGCTTGAAAAATTCATAATGATGAGTTATAGTGCTGAGAAATCAGTTGAGCATGGTTGCAATTCTATATTGGCTGATACCGTGGAAGCTTTAATTGGTGCTATTTATCTTGATTCTGGTTTTGAATCGGCGAAGAATTTTATTTTAAATTCTTTGTTACCAATCCAAATGAATCATTCAGTAATGCATGACAACAATTATAAAAGTAAGTTGCTCGAGAGCGTACAGGCAGAAGGGAAAGAATCACCTAAATATATTGTTTTAGATGAAGTGGGACCAGACCACGATAAAACATTTACCATCGGAGTTTATATTGAAAATGAGCTTGTTGCAACTGGTACGGGTAAAAACAAAAAACAAGCTGAACAATCTGCCGCACAAAAAGCACTTGAAATTAGAGAATAATAGTTGTTTGGCTATTAACAATTATATTTGTTCTTTTGTTGATAATATTTCATCTGGGATTAAGCATGAATCTCTTTTGCCGAACCATTTGTATCTGTTTTTTGCTATGAAAGAGTAAACTGTATCTCTTATAGGTTTTGGTATCAGAAACATTAAGTAAGCAAAAGTTTTATAGTACCCACCAAGTTTCATTAACATTCTTATAATTGCCGAGGAACCGAGATAAATCTTTCCATTTTCGTAAAGAATGATTGATTTTTCTTTGATTTCCGATAAATTATATTTAGTTAGGATTAATTTTGCGGATTCAGATTCAGATGGAAAAAAACTGAATATTTTTTTCTTATCCTCTTTAATTACAAACTGAACTGTGGAACTGCATAGATTGCAGTACCCATCAAAAATAATTATTGTGTTGGAAATCTCACTCATCTATGAAAAGCTCACCAAAAATAAATTCAAATGGTTTTAGATTATAGATTAACCATCCATTAGCAATGTTTACAATTTTATCAGAAAAATAGTCTTTTAATTTTCTGTACTTTTCTGTAATTTTCATGCTGAAATATATTTCCAGTTTATAATCCATATTTCCAATAAATAAGTATTCTTTTCCTGAAAAATTCCTTGTGAAAGCAATGATGTTTTCATGTGAAGTTTCGATATATTTTATTGTTTTAGTTTCGAAATTTGATTCTGGTTCAATTGTTCTTCTTCGAATATCAACAACTTGCTTGATGAACTCTGTTAATTCAACATCAGAATCCCAATTCAATGAACTGACAGAGAAAAGAGGTAATTTTGAAGCAGGATAATTTGCTATTTCTTCCGGTTCAAAGCAAAGTCCAGTATTTATTGGTTCTTTAGCATTGAGCTCAAAACCGTTTAAGATGAAAGGAAGAGAAGGTATGTAATTGACCAAAGCCCATGTGAATTTCGAAAATAGCAAAGCTCCGTTCCTTGATGCTGTCCTGTGAGTGTTGTGTGTTTCGGCAGTTCCGAAAAATGGAATTGGTGAGCCACTATTTTCGAGCATTTTAATTAAAGAATGAACTTTTTCGGGTAAGTGCAAATCAAAAGGCAAGTAACCGAGTGACGCATTGTAACCATCTTTTCGAGATTTTTTTGTAAGTTCAAAATTTTCTTCCCAAAAAACGAAATCCGGATTTTCTCTTCTTGCTGTTTCGATTAATGAAGAACGTAACTCGTGAGGCAGTGCGTGTCCCATATCCACCATAACACCGTCAATTTTGAAATTTTGTTGGTAATAAGGTATGATATTGCAAATATTATCCCATAAAGAATGAACACGGTACTGATTTTGTTCGAGTTTTTGCTCATACATTCTTACAGTGTTATAAGCAATGTAATTGAAATTAGGATGTCCGTAAAGACGCAAGTATGTAACATCAGACCATACAGGTTGTATATCATCAGGGGGCCAATCGGCAAATGCTCCGGGTATTCTGCATGTTTTCTTTTCGAGTTCTCCGATTACCCCGATAATTCTGTCATCAACTCTGGCAACTTTCCTTGGAACATCGGTGAACATAACCCGATACTCTG
>RCNQ01000247.1 GCA_003731675.1 Bacteroidetes/Chlorobi group bacterium ChocPot_Mid | reverse complement strand
TAATAATCCAGGGTATGTTCAAATGAGAAATAAATATGGTTTTCCAGCCGTAGTTTTTAGTAATGCATATTGTGATGTAACTTTAACAAGATCTCATAATAATTGGTCTTGCCTTTGTAGATATGACCAGTTACCTTGTGCTTGTTATGTCCTGGTAGAATTTTCTGATAACGAAGGTGAATTTGACGATCCTTATACTCAGACAGCTAAATCTACTTTTCACGTTGATATTACTACATGTAAAATTGATTGTAGTAATGCACGAATTGTCATTAATTCTACAGATAAATTTACTGGACGAACTGCTGGTTATGGGACTGAAAAAAGATTCTTTTATAATGAAGAATGTGTTTCCGGAACTACAATATTGAATGATTTAGCTACTGGATATAAAGTTCTTAGCTTACAAGAATTAATCGAACATGAATTAGGACATTTTTGGGGATTACCGGATGTAACTAAAAAAGATGCCGCAGGTAAAGAGGTTTCTGCATGCCCACCATTCAAATATGTTAGTGTAATGGATGGAGTCCAATCTGAATCAGACTACAACAAATTGAGATTACCAATTACAAATGATGATGAGTGCCAATTTAAATTGCTATATTGTAAAGATGACCCTATTGTTTCTTATGATGATTATAATTACGAATTATATAAAGACAATTGTTCTAATTATCCTAATCCATTTAACGAACAAACAAAAATTCAATTTGAGATTGTTCAATCTGAGAAATTTGTAGTCATTGAAATTTATAATCAATTTGGTGAAAAACTGGAAAATTTAACTGGTGGTATCTACTCACCAGGCAACTATTCATTAACATTTGATGGTTGTAATTATCCAAGCGGTGTTTATTATTATAGATTAATGATCGATGACTCTCTAATTTGCACAGAAAAGATGATCCTATTAAAATAAATACGAAAAATTTCAAAAGAGGGTAATGGATCAGATATCCTCTTTTGTTCAGTAATATTCATTCCCGCTTTTCCTTTGCACTGATTGTCGGCTAACAACTAAAATTGTTCACTTTTCACTATTCGTTATTCACTCAACTTTGCTTCTTCCCAAAAGCTGTCCATTTCGGCAAGTGTCATGTCGGAAATCTTCTTCCCCTGCTCTTTTGCTTTGGATTCGATGTATTGAAAGCGGCGGATGAATTTGTTGTTGGTTTTTTGCAAAGCTTCTTCGGCAACGACTTCTTCAAATCTTGCGGCGTTGACTATTGCGAAAATTATATCGCCTAATTCCTCAGAAGCTTTTTTGAAATTGTTTGCTTCAATCTCTTTTTTGAACTCAGATAGTTCTTCTTCTATTTTATCCCAAGCTCCATTTTTATTGTCCCAATCGAAGCCGACTTTCGATGCTTTGAATTGTATTCTTTGGGCTCTCATCAAAGCAGGTAAAGTCTTAGGGACTCCCTGCAAAATTGATTTTTGACCTTCTTCGATTTTGAGGTTCTCCCAATTTTTCATAACATCTTTCTCGCCATTGATTTCAACATTTCCGAAAACGTGAGGGTGTCTGTGAACAAGTTTTTTACTGATTTTTTTAAGGACATCAATCATATTGAAAGCACCACGTTCTTCTGCTATGACAGAATGCATGACTATATGAAGCAATACATCACCTAACTCTTTTGAGAATTCAGTGTCATCTTTATCATTAATGGCTTCTAATACCTCATAGGTTTCTTCGATTAGTAGCTGTGATATTGATTCATTTGTTTGTCTTTTATCCCAAGGACATTCGCGACGTAATATTTTTACTATTTCGTAAAATGTTATGAACTGGTCAGCCAAGCTGTTCGGGTCTTTTGGTTTCGGCACTTCTACTTTGTTATTTTCCATATATCCTAATTCTTCTTTCATACTTTAGAATTTAATACTTTTTAAGCTATCATTCTCCATTTTCCATTGTCAATTCTTCTTCATTTTCTCTGCCTACTCTGTAAAAATTCAGAATTTCCGCAAAGCCGTAGTCACGAACAGCATCAGAAACGATTGTACGTTTGTTTCCGTATTCTTTTAAATATTCGAGCATTCCTTGCTGTTGCCAGATGTAATTCTGAGGCATATTTTGAAATCTTCTTGTTAATACTCCATAGGTATTTGGAGCGGGAGTTGACCAATACCAATGGAACAGTAAAATTCTTGTTTCATCATCAGCCAGACAGACAGCTATAGGCAAAACACAATTCAGAATGATTTCAAGTCTTAATCCTTCTCCTTCATTAGCAATTTTTCCTTTAAGAAGTTTCGGCATTATCTCAAGAATTGGTAATGATTCTTTGTTTTTAATTGACTCAAGAAATGCAAAAATGCCTGATTCATTCATATTGTTGATAATTTCCTTTAATTCAAGTTCGCTGTGAACAGGTCTGCGTTTTCTTCTGTTGTATCTGTCAATGAATTTTGATGTTACTATCCTAAGTCCATCACCGAGTTCTGAAAAGTCGAGTATTTTTTTTGCATCAACGGTTTTTTTAAGCAAGCGGATTAAGGCAAAGTCCTGCAAATCATTAATGGAATCAACATCGGGCAAAGGTTTCTCTTTTACTTTATTCATTTTTGCCATTAAATCAACTTTGCTAACAACAAGTGTTTCAAATGGCATTTGCTTATTCAAATCATTGTCCAAAACAATATGCAGAATAACTGAATCGTAATCGGGATTAACGTTGTGCGAATGATTAAACCAATCAGAAGCATTTTTATGAAACTCAGCATCACCGATGATGATATCACCGTTAATCAGAATTGCTGTGTCTTTGAAATCAGGACCAGAATAGACGTTTATTCTTCCAGGCGAGAGTATTTGCAATCTTTTCCCACTATGTGTTTTTCTTGTTACCGAAGGGTCTGATAAAAGCAAATGGACAGCTCTTTGAAGTTCAATTTCGTGAAATTCTTTCATAATGATTAACCCGCATTGTTAAAGGAATCACGATAATATTCAGCTCTTTTTCTGACGGCATCGGTAAAATCTTTATCTTGTGAAGCATAGATAATATCACGTGAAACATTGATAATAGCAGGACCACCAGAATTGGCTGAAATTGTATCGGGTATGCTTCCACCCTGAGAGCCAATACCAGGAATTAACAGGCAATGTCCGGGAATTATTTTTCTTATTTCCCTTAATTCTTCTGTTTGGGTAGCACCGACGACAAACCCTAACTGCTCTTTGGTTGACCATTGTTTACTTTTTTCTATTACTGTTTGATAAAAAGGTTTCCCATCTGCAACAATTTTTTGGAAATCATTTGAGCCTTTATTGGAAGTCATTGCAAGTAGAAAAACCATTTTATCATTAAATTCAAGAAAAGGAGCGACAGAATCATGCCCCATGTATGGGTTTACGGTAATTGAATCTGCATTGAAATATCCGAAGACAGATTTTGCATAAGCAGCAGAAGTATTTCCGATATCACCTCGCTTTGCATCTGCGATAGTAAAGATATTTTTTGGGATATAATCAAAAGTATCTTTTAAAATACGAAATCCTTCAACTCCGTATTGCTCGTAGAAAGCGAAGTTGATTTTGTACGCACAAACCAAATCTTTTGTTGAATCAATTATCTTTTTATTGAAATCAAGCAGAGTATTGATATCTTTTCCGAAATGCTGTGGTATTTTAGATAAATCTGAATCTAAACCCACACAAAGAATCGAATTGTTTTGCTTTTGAATATCCTTTATTTTGTTCAGAGCTGTCATAGAGTATTATTATCATTGAATATTAATAATTTCGATAATTTTCATTTTGAACCTTCAATCAATCGCTTCCTTGAATAAGGGATTAATCCACCTGCCTGAATAATTTCTTGTTGAGTTTTTGTATGTGGAATTATATTGTATTCCTTACCTTTTGTTTTATTGAAGACCTTGTCTTCCGAGATTTCCAATTCGTCATTAACATCTGCATCAATGTCGGGACAAATAACTGTTTTCAAACCGAGATTGATACTGTTTTGCAAAAAGATTCTTGCAAAGTTTTTAGCAATAATAATCAGCTCATGCCCTTTTAAAGTTGAGCATGCTTGTTCACGTGAAGAACCACATCCAAAATTTTTTCCTCCAATAATTATACTGTCTGCTGGTACAGTCTTGCTGTTGAGGAGTTTATTCAAGTCTTTTTCATCAGCAAAAGCGAATTCAGGTGTTTCAGATGGCAGAACTGTAGCCATGAAACGTCCCGGATAGATAATATCAGTTGAAATATCATCACCAAATTTATAAATAACTTTTGACATATTAGTATCCTCCTTTTGTAGGGTCTGTGATAACTCCAGTTATTGCACTTGCGGCAGCAACTGCCGCTGAACAAAGATAAACTTCTGCATCGGGATTACCCATTCTTCCTTTGAAATTTCTGTTAGTTGTTGAGAGGGCTTTTTCGCCATCTCCCAAAGCACCCTGATGAACTCCGAGGCAAGGTCCGCAACCGGGATTAGCAATTACAGCACCGGCATTCATCAGTATTTCAAAAATACCTTTTTCCATTGCCTGCCTGTAGATTTTTCCGGAAGCAGGGAAAACAAGCATTCTTGTGTTTTTTGCAATTTTATGTCCTTTGATAATCTGAGCGGCTGTTTCCAAATCATCAAGTCTTCCATTTGTACAAGAACCAATGACAATCTGGTCAATTTTAGTACCTTCAACATCGCCTACTTGTTTTACGTTATCTACGGTATGCGGACAAGCAATCTGCGGAACAAGTGAAGAAGCATCAATTTCAATTATTTTATCAAATTCAGCTTCATCGTCTGAATTAACTAAAGGAATATCTTCGGTAACACCTGCTTCTTCTCTCAAATATTTAATGGTTTCTTCATCGCCAGGAACAATTCCTGATGTAGCCCCAGCTTCAACACTCATATTGCAGATTGTTATTCTACCGGAAGTACTCATATTTCTAATTGTCTCACCGTGAAATTCGATTACTTTGAAATTTGCTCCTTCAGCAGTTATTTTGCCAATTAAATATAAAATTATATCTTTTGGTTGAACATATTTTTTTAACGCACCATTAACAACAACTTTAATTGTTGGAGGGACAGGAACATTGAGCATAACTCCAAGAGTCCAGACAGAAGCCATTTCAGTAGCACCGATACCAAACGAAAAAGCTCCCAAAGCACCATGTGAAGTTGTATGGCTATCAGTTCCAACTACTACATATCCTGGTCTGACATAGCCATATTGTGGTAGAATCTGATGGCAAATGCCCATTTCATCACCTCTGATGTCGTGGAACTTGAAGATTCCTTGTTCTGCGATGAAATTTCTTATTTTCTTTTGATTTGTTGCTGTTTTCCTGCTTTCAGCAGGTACTCTGTGGTCAAAGATTATAGCAATTTTGTTTGGGTCCCAAACTTTTGGGTCCAAACCTGTACCTTTATATATTTCGAGAAATTGGTTCATAACAAGAGCGGCATTTTCGTGTGACATTGCCAGGTCAACCTTTGGCTCAACAATATCACCTATGTTTACGAAGGATTTACCGCTTGCTCTTGCTAAAATTTTTTGAACAATTGTCTGTTTCATAACAATCCTATATTTATTGCAAAATTAATATTTCTTGAATTTCTGTTTTCGTAAAATGTAAATTATAATTTTATATCAATTTAAAAAAAAATTAAAATTATTTTTCTTCTTTTTCGAGATAATAATTAATTTTTTAAAATATTTTGTTTTTATAATAAAATTAGATAAATTAATATTAAAGATTGAAAGGAAAAGATAACAATGCTATATATAACAAAAAGACTGATGTTTTCTTCTGCTCACAGATTGTATAATCCTACATTCAGCGATGATGAAAATGAGCAGGTATATGATAAGTGTAATAATTTTTATGGTCATGGTCACAACTACTATCTTGAAGTGACTGTAGCGGGAAATCCCAATCCTGAGACTGGTTACGTTATTGACCTTAAAAAGATGAAAAAAATTATTATGTCGGAAATTATAGATAAGGTTGACCATAAGCATCTGAATTTTGATGTTGAATTTTTAAAGGGTATAATTCCGACTGTCGAGAATTTGTGTGTGACTTTCTG
>RCNQ01000022.1 GCA_003731675.1 Bacteroidetes/Chlorobi group bacterium ChocPot_Mid | reverse complement strand
CCCATTACTCCATTATGTTTTACTTTTCTCCATATTTGATATTGGGTTACATTTGAATTGGGATTATCATTCCAGTATATCTCTATTGGTGCTCCTACTTGACTTCCAAAATGAATATTCTCCCCATTATTCGTCGGTTTACCTCTATAATTTGCTATAATTTGATTATGGGCATTTATTGTAAATGTTTTAGACAATGATGTCGAACCATCATTCCAATTTGTAAATACATAATCAATTCCATTTATATAATAATAATACTGTGCTTCTGCTGTTATTGCATTGCCTTCAACTACTTGAAATTGTGATGTAGGAGAATTGTATTGTGTTTCATTTACTTTTATTGTTCCGCCATTGCCTACACTAACAAAATTATTCTGGAAGGTGACATTGCAGAGTTTTTTAAGATCAGCAACTAACGTTGCACTATTATCATTAATTGTAACTGTATATGAATAATTACGAGATGTTGCACCACCTATAGGAATACTATGTATTAACCAATTACTATTATTAATTCCGTTAGAATTCCATATCCTATAATAACCTTGACCATCATTTTGATCTATAGCTCCTACGGACACATTTTGATTTACTAATTTAATAACACTTGAACCTGATTGTACAGTGGAACCTTCGAGGTTAATTATACCTCCTGAAAAATTATTTGCTGCATATAACTTATATTTAACATAAAATACATTTGTAACCGAAGCTGTTTTTACAAAACCTTCTAATTCATTAAAAAACTCATATAATTCCATTGTCCAAGTATATGTTCCAGAGGGTAAATCAAAATATTCAGGGAACGATCCTCGATTAGTAGCTTTTACATTAGCTTCATAATCTTTTATTCCTGTTTTAAGTTTTGCATAAGCAGCATAAGAATAAGGATATGATGTTAAAGCCCAATTCCAATATAAGTTTATTCTTGCTGTTGAACTTGTCCCCCGACATAGATAAACATCACCTTGATGAGGTTCAAAAGAAATATATTGTGCTTTTAATTTTTCCAACCCTAAAGTTAAAAGAATTGCAGTAAAGGCTATTACAATAATTTTTTTCATTTTTACCTCCATAGTTTAAAAAGTTAAAAAAAATTAATACTATTGTATTGCAAATAAAAATGCCTATGCCAAGCAAAGTCTTAGGTGAGCAGCCTAATTTTTATTTGCGTTTATGAGAGGGTGTGGCAATCACCCTCTCGTTATTTTTTTGCTCAATCCTCCTACTTTAATTGTCCATGAATTATATAATTTTTACCATTGAGATAGTCTATCCCAATAAAAAAAACATCTTTGTCAAATATTATACCTCTTTCTACTGTTAAATTAATTTCATATATAATTTTGAACTCTTTTCCATTATAGTGGTATATACCATTAATTCCACTTATAAAAAAATCATTTCTACTTCTACCACAAATAATATTTCCATTTATTCCCGTACCATTGTTATCTTTCCAAAGTGTGAGATTTTTATTAGAATATTTATATATTCTTGAAGCATTGGTAACACATATTTCATCACCAAGTCTTATTACAAATGACCAGCCATAGTCTGATAATAATTCTTTTAGTTCTTTTCCATCCCAACAATATACTTTTGCAATAAAGCCAGTTGGGTCAAATACCATTCCACCTATAACTAATATACCTGTCTTAGGTTCAATTGCTACCACTGTAAATGCTGCGTCTGTTTCAGGAATATTCATAAATTCCCAAGATATTCCATTAAAATTCATAATAATAGCTTTACCATGGTAAGTGGTATTTCTCATAAATCCGCCAACTGCATATATATTATTTTTAGAAATCCCATCAAAATAATTAATTACCATATTGTCATAAGTAGACTCTATTTTATACTCGCCAAATTGAAACCAGGTATTTCCATTATATTTCCATATTGTATTATTTAAATTGCCTAACCATACTTCGTTTTTTGATAGACCAAATATTGCAAAAGGATTTACCTTCCTAGGAATTGAATCTGTTTTCCACTTTACACCATCATAATGCCATATAGTTGTCGCAGACCAACTGCTAGTCCCTACTGCCCAGACGTCATTTGGAGAGCTCCCCCATATTCTTCCTAAATATAAAGACTCATTTCCTGGATTAATTGTATCCACCGTCCACACATAATCTCTTCTTCCCGGCTGTAGTTCTGGTTCTGTTGTGTGTTGGCAAGATAAACTTACTATTGTTACTACTATTAAGAGGATTGATAATGCGGGTTTCATTTTTCCCCCATTTGTTTTTATTCTACTCCAAAATAATACTTTTTTTTTTTTTTTTGTCAAGTATTTTTATTAATTAAATAAATTTTTTAAAACAAAAAATCATTTATTCAGCGAGGCATTAAGTAATAATTTCTACTTCGCCAATATCATCTTTTTCGTTTGTGTTATTCCATTCACGTTTAATGTGTATATATAAATTCCTGATGTTAATTTATAATTGCTAATGGCAAATTGATAGTTATAAAATCCAGCTTCTTTGTATTCGTTGACTAATGTTGCAATTTCTTTTCCAAGTATATCGTAAACCTTTAACGTTACAAATCCACTCTCTGGCAATTGATAATTTATCACCGTCTCTGGATTGAAGGGATTGGGATAATTTGATACTGAATAACTCGTTGGCAATTCTTTTTCACTTGCAACTTTTTGTTCTACCTCTTTTTTTTCTGGACTCATTTGACCATATACTGAATTCCATTGTGGATCTGAATATGTGCCTTCAATCGTGTAACATTCACGAACATCATAATTCAGTAAATCATATTGCTTAAAGTTAGCTAATAAATAATCCGGATCTTCAAAATTTTCTACTCCTTTTCCCACTTCACCAATTAATGTCTCATTATTCCAAACCCCATTTTTGTAAACCTTTCGGTATATCTTATATGTGACATTCGGATTTACATTATCAGTCCAATATATTTTGATTGGTAAACCTACCTCTTTACTGAAATGTACATTCTTCCCACTATTATCTGGCTTGCAGGTAAAATGGGCAAAAATTGTTACATCATTTGTTGGTCTTTCAACTTGCATAGGATTATCATAAATATATGAACTATTATAAACCCAATAACTAAACTCATAATAGAGACCATCGGAATAACCATTTGATGGGGCTAAAACAGTATTTTGAATATCATCATACATGTATGCACTTGGGTCAGCTTCAATATCATTAACATTTATATTACTACACCTAACATTTGTATTAATTGTTGCAATTACTTTTTTAGCATAAGTTGCTTCACAAACATAGTCTTTTGGCAAAGATAATGTTGTTGAGATATTAGTACTATATATACTATTCTCCCAATTTCTCCATTTACGATAATGATTATTTACATACTGATTATCTTCACCAGAAATTGTGTGAGGGAAAGTTGTTGACTCCCTTGTTTGAGTTATGCCATTAAAACCAACATTCGTCAATGTTATAGAATTGAAAATTACATTACCGTAGCAACTCTGCCTATCGCTGCCAAAATCATTTGCAAGGGTGATCGTATTAGTTGTCCAAGTATAAGGTCCCAATACAAAAAAACCGCTGTTATTATATTCCAAGCTCATATTTCCATCTTGATATATAAATCTCATGTCTCCATAACCTCCTTCCCCAGAATATTCTATTATAAAAAATTTATTATAAATTCTAATATAATATGTTCCTTCTATTGGTAATGAGGATATTGTTGGGTTATCAGTTTCATTGTCCCCTATATCAAATGCACCATTAGTGTAATTATCACCGAAACCTGTAAACGAATCTTTTGTAAATCCGCTATCATAATAATCAAGATCTCTGGTTATATAATTAAATTTATAAACTGATATTGTTGCAATCATTGCAGAATTATTTGAGTTCATCACTCGGAATCCAACCTCCCAAGTCATAGAAAAAATTAATGGATTTAAGAAGAAGAAAAACAAATAAATGTATTTTAATTTTCCCTTAACTTTCATATTAACCACTAATAAGTTTTTTTTATTTCCCATGAAATATTAGTGCCCTTGAAAACCCAAAAGCTTCATGTCCGACTATAAATATTTCATTGCCATTTGTCCATACATCTTTTAAAACCAAATTGTTGTTAATTTCAGGCAATATGGTGGATATATTCTCCCATTTGTTTCCATCATAAAAAAGTATCTCTTTAAAATTCCCTACAGCTATTAAATAATCTTCACTAGGACCATCGATTCCAGAAATATTACTCCTACTCTCGTAAGTCTGATTCCATCCATTATTTATATATTCCCATATTCCCCCTAATCCTATTGAATAAAGTTTTCCAAATCTGCTCGAAAATAATTTCCATTGACCCCATTTTAATATACTATTTGGTCCATCAATAATAATGGAATCGACTATTGTCCAATTGTTAATGTCCCCATTAATTACGTGATATAAATCCCTTTTTCGTTTTGAATCATACACAGATGAAATTGTCCATGCTTTATTTTTATAAAAATCAATACTGCTGAGATAATATTCTGCATCTGAATAATGATTTACATTTATTGTATCAATGATAAATTGATTGTTGTCTATCTTCAATATCACTCCATTCCCTCCGCATGTCCAAATATTGCCGTCCTGGTCTTTAGCCATACCAAATACTTCGCTATTGATATTTAATTGGTTATCAATCCAACTTGTGCCATTGTATTTCCCAATATATGTATGCCGAGTAAACTCATTAACATTAAGGTGACCAATATAACCTCCTATCCATATATCATTTCCTTTTCCTTGAACTATACAATTTATTCCTCCACTTACTTCCTTGACTATTTTCCATGATTTTCCATCATAGTGCATTATTTGTCCGTGCCCAGTCCATAATGCTAACCATATATCAGTTGGTGACACAACTAACAAATCCACAACCATAATTTGTATTGCATCTTGAGAAATTGGTAAAGTATCAACTGTCCATGTCATTTCTTGAGGATGTTTTATTTTTCTTTCTGGTTCGGTTGTGTGCTTGCAAGATAAACTTACTATTGTTACTACTATTAAGAGGATTGATAATGCGGGTTTCATTTTTCCCCCATTTGTTTTTATTCTACTCCAAAATAATACTTTTTTTTTTGTCAAGTATTTTTATTAATTAAATAAATTTTTTAAAACAAAAAATCATTTATTAAGCGAGGCATTAAGTAATAATTTCTACTTTGCCAATATCATCTTCTTCGATTGTGTTATTCCATTCACGTTTAATGTGTATATATAAATTCCTGATGTTAATTTATAATTGCTAATGGCAAATTGATAATTATAAAATCCAGCTTCTTTGTATTCGTTGACTAATGTTGCAATTTCTTTCCCAAGTATATCGTAAACCTTTAACGTTACAAATCCACTCTCTGGCAATTGATAATTTATCACCGTCTCCGGATTGAAGGGATTGGGATAATTTTGGTATAATTTATACTCTGTTGGAATTGTCGTTCTTTCAGTTATATCTGTCGTTCCCACAATACTTTTGAGTAACCAGTTATCAGGATCAAAATCAATCATTGTTGGAACTTTATTTTTGAAGTTCATCACCCAAGCTTGATCTTGTTGATTATTAAATAATGTTGTATCAAGTACTCCATTTGTAAAAGTAATTCGAACTTTCACTGGCATAATAAAAAAGGTAGGATTTGTATTTACATTTTGTTTCAATCGAAAAGTTACCTTGTATGAGCCGTCATTATTTTGTGTAATATTTGAACCGACGGTGTACTTCGGATAGTTTTCGCCATAAATCCATTGCTGGAAAAAGTAACTTAAATCAGTTTGTGTAACTCGTTGTGCAATATTTTGAAAATCCTCTGTCACTGCAACTCCATATGCTAAACCGGGCTCATTTGCATATTCTTTCATAATCTGAAAAAACTTATCATCGCCAACTATTCCTCTTAACATATGTAAAACTGCCGCACCTTTATTATATGAACGAGAACTACTAAAAATCTCTGATTCACTATTAATATTTTTTACATAGATTGAACCAGCTGCATTTTTGGCATTATTAAATACAGTATTCATTAATCCATTGAAGTAAGATTTTCCATATTGGTTTTCATGATAAAGTTTATCAAGATAAGTTGCAAAGCCTTCATTCAACCAAATGTTTTGCCAATCTTTACAAGTAACTTTATCACCGAACCATTGATGCGCAAGCTCGTGAGCAATTGTACTTTCACTATTCATCGCACCGCCACCCATTGATGTGCAGGTTTGATGTTCCATTCCTCCACCCCAAGAAAATTCAGCATGAGCATATTTTTCTTTGATAAAAGGATATTCTCCAAATTTATCAGAATAGAATTGAATCATATTTTTTGTTTTGTCCAAAACATATTTGCGTGAGTCTGTTAATCTTTCTGGATAGCTGTAATGAATTAAAGGAAATTTTTTTCCATCGGGATAAATAAACTCATCCTGATAAATTGAATAATCACTAACGGCAATTGAAATTAAATAATTTGCAATCGGGTAACTATTTTTCCACCAAAAAGTTCGAGTTCCATTATTTTGATTATCTGTAACAGAAATTAATCTTCCATTTGAAACAGCGGTCAAATTATTTTTACAAGTTATAAGCACATCGGAAGAATCTACTTTATCAGCTGGTGTATCTTTGCTGGGCCACCAATCGCGTGCACCATAAGGTTCACTCAACGATGCAATTGTAACTTTGTTTGCACCAGAATCAAAAAATGAAAATGAAGCACTACTAATTGTTCCTGTTCCTGCAGTTGGAATTCCACTATAATAAATATCAACTGAAAACTCTTCTCCTTTCACATAATTTCTGTCGAGAGTAATTAACAACTTGTGATCAGTAGTTTGAGAGAATGTTAAATTAGTGTTGCCCAAAACAACTTTGGAAACAGTCATATTATTTTTCAAATCGAGATAAATATTTGAAAGACTGTTGATGGTTGGTTTTGCTTTTACCGTAACAATTCCAGATAATGAATTTGGATTTGCAGAAACATTCAAGTTTAGTTTATAATAAGTAACATCAATATTGCTATCACCGGGATAAGCAACTTTTGCCAGCTTTTGAATTTTGCTGTATGATTGAGCTTTCAAATGAGAGCAATATTCAGCTCCATCATTTTGTGCAAAAAGATTATAAGAAATAAAAATTACGATTAGAAGAAATATTTTTTTCATAGAATTAACTTTTTTTGTTTAAAATTTTAAACTGATCTTACTTGAAAATTATTGATTATTTCTTTCGCTTCAAAATTAATAACATTTTATATTGAAATGTTTTATAATTGCAAATGATTCTGTAAAAATTGCAAAGGAAGAAAATGAGCCGACATACAAAAATTTTTATCGGATTAATTAGTGGCGCTACTGCTGGTGTACTTTCAAATTTTCTTTTCCCTGATTCTCCGATAATTCAATTTTTTCAAACATACATAACAGATCCTCTCGGAAAAATTTTCCTAAACTTTTTAATAATGATGGTAATTCCACTTGTGTTTGCAAGTTTGTCTTTAGGTGTTGCACAAATTGGTGATTTAAAAAAACTTGGTAAAATAGGATTTAAAACAATCTCCTATTTTATTGTTGTTACAACTGTTGCAGTAATAATTGGTTTATTATTGGTAAACATAATTCGACCCGGTGATTATTTACCTGCAACAACAAAAACACAATTAATGGATTCATTCAAAGGACAAGCGACAGAAATTAAACAAACAACTGAAAAGACAGAATTTGGAATTCAAACACTTGTGAATATAATTCCAAGAAATCCAATTGCTGCAGTTGCAAAACCAAATCCTGATATGCTTGCATTGATTTTCTTTTCTTTGATTGTTGGAATAGCACTAACTTTAATTAACCAAGAAAAAGCCGCACCATTAATAAAAATTTTAGAAGGAATAAATGACGTTACAGTTGTAGTAATTAACATCGCAATGAAATTAGCACCGTATGGCGTTTTTGCTTTGATATTTAGTGTAACATCAAGATTTGGATTTGAATTATTAGTTGCCTTGAGTATGTATGTTGTAACTGTTATTCTCGGATTGGCTCTTCATTTATTTGGAACATTTCCTGTGCTGCTAAAATTTTTATCAAAGTATAATCCTGTGAAATTTTTTAAAAAGATAGAAACAGTAATACTAACTGCATTTTCAACAAGTTCAAGTAGTGCTACTTTGCCAACAACAATTTCTGTCTCTCAAACCAATCTTGGAATACCATCACAAATTACAGGATTTGTATTGCCACTTGGTGCAACAATGAACATGAATGGAACAGCTCTTTTTGAAGGTGTTACGGTTTTATTTCTTGCTCAGGTTTTTGGTGTAAATTTATCATTAGGCATGCAGATAATTGTAATTTTAATGAGTGTTCTTACAGCAATTGGTTCTGCTGGAGTTCCGTCAGGTTCAATTCCACTTTTGGTCATGGTGCTTGCAATGGTAAATATTCCACCGGAAGGAATTGCTATAATATTAGGTGTTGATAGAATTCTTGATATGTGTAGAACGGTTCTTAATGTTACTGGCGATATAACATGCGCAGCTTATATTGCTAAATCAGAAGGTTATAATCTAAGTGAATAAATTATTTTTTCCTTTTTGATTTTTCTTTATCCGTTTCACTTTCTTTAATTACAATAGAAGCGAATACAGAAATTGCAAGTGTTGCAATTATCACAATCAATGAAATTTGAACTGGTATATGAACAATTCCACTAATTAACATTTTAACACCGATAAAAAGAAGAATGAAAGATATTCCATATTTCAAATAACGAAATAGATTTAATATTCCCGCCAAAGCAAAAAATAGAGAACGTAAACCAAGTATAGCAAAAAGATTTGATGTAATAGCAATAAAAGGATCATGTGTAATAGCAAGTACAGCAGGAATTGAATCTACAGCAAAAATTATATCTGTTGATTCAATAAGAACAAGAGTAATAAAAGCTAAAGTCGCATATTTTTTGCCATTTATTTTAACAAAGAAATGATCTGTCTTAACATCTGTTTTTACAGGAAAATATTTTTTTGTTAGTTTAACAAAAAAATTTTCATCTGGATGAATTTCTTCATCTTTTGAGGATAACATTTTGTAAGCAGTATAAACTAATATTGCACCAAAAACATAAATCATGAAGCTAAACATTTGTAACAATTGAACACCGGCTAAAATAAAAACGATTCTTAAGACAACAGCTCCAACGATTCCCCACATCAAAATTCTATGCTGATGTTCATCGGGTATTCTCATTGTACTAAAGATCATTAAGAATACAAAAAGATTATCAACGGATAAAGATTTTTCAATCAAATAGCTGGCAATGTATTCAAAACTTTTTGTGTGTCCATCAGGAAAATAATAGAACACAAGAATAGCAAAAGCAAAGCCTGTGGCTATCCAAATTACACTCCACATTACCGCAGCTTTAATATTAATTTTACCCTGATGATGACTTGCATACATCATATCAAGGAAGAAAACAAAAATGAATAGTGCTGCAAAAATTACCCAAAACAAAAAATGAATTTCCATAAAAATCTTTTTTATTTAGTTGCTGCAAAGATAATAAGTAATTAACTAAAGTCGAATTCTTGTCATTATAAACTATTAGCACCTTTAAGAAATTATTTAAAAAAGGAAAGTTGTTTTTTCGTATTGAAAGTATCTTGTAAGTTAAAGTTGTTTTTTCTCACAAATCTGTCGCCAATGGACTTGAGTGGAAATCCATTGTTAACAAATTATGGATTCCCATTTTCACATGAATGACATTGAATATTCAACTTAAAAAATAGTCACAGCAATATATTGAGACAGAAACTTTTAACCCATAAAAAATGAAAGCAGAATTCCAGCAGCGACAGCAGACCCAATTACACCAGCAACGTTTGGAGCCATTGCATGCATCAAAAGATGATTCTTTGGATCATATTGTAAACCGATAATTTGAGAAACTCTGGCACTATCAGGAACTGCAGAAACACCAGCATTGCCAATCAAAGGATTAATTTTATTTTCTTCACTTAAAAATAAATTCATGATTTTGGCAAACATTACACCACCAAAAGTTGCAACCATAAAAGAAACTGCACCCAAAGTAAAAATTCCAACAGATTTTGCTGTTAAAAAAGTTGTTGCTTGTGTTGAAGCTCCAACTGTTAATCCAATTAAAATTGTAACAATATCAATCATTGGACCTTTTGCTGTATCTGCTAATCTTTTTGTTACACCACTTTCTTTGAGAATATTACCAAAGAAAAGCATACCTAATAATGGAAGCGCAGAAGGTGTTATAAAACAGGTAAGCAAAAGGCCAACAATTGGAAAGAGAACTTTCTCTAATTTGCTTACCTGCCGAGGAGGTTTCATTTTGATTAATCTTTCTTTTTCTGTTGTTAATAATTTCATTATTGGTGGTTGTATAACTGGAACTAATGCCATATATGAATAAGCCGAAACTGCAATTGCACCAACTAATTCTGGAGCTAATTTTGAAGAAAGGAAAATTGCTGTTGGACCATCAGCACCACCGATTATTCCAATTGCGGCTGCTTGTTGAGGAAGATAACCTAAAAATAGTGCGATTGTGTATGCACCAAAAATTCCAAGCTGTGCGGCAGCTCCAATTAAAATTAATTTTGGATTTGATAGCAAGTATGAAAAATCTGTCATCGCTCCAATTCCTAAAAAAATTAATGGAGGATAGATTCCGTTACTAACTCCAAAGTATAGGTAATTGAGTACACTTCCTTTTTCATAAATTCCAATTTGAAGATTGGCTCCTTGAAGAAAAGGAATATTTCCGACTAAAATTCCAAATCCAATTGGAACAAGTAAAAGTGGTTCATAATCTTTTGCAATTGCCAAATAGATAAAAATAAAAGCAACAGTGATCATTATTACGTGACCAATTGTTAAATTAGCAAAAGCCGTGTACCGCATGAATTGATCAAAACCGTGAGCAGTAAATTCAAGAAAATTTGCCATTGTTAAGCTCCAATTTCAATAAGTAAATCGCCTTCCATAACACTATCGCCGGTTTTAACTTTAATGGAAACAATTTTTCCACTTTTATCAGCATTAATATTGTTTTCCATTTTCATTGCTTCAAGAACCATTAGTCTTTGACCAACCTTTACTTCATCACCAACATTTACTTCAATACTTAAAATTATTCCTGGCAAAGGTGATTTAATAAAACCAACTCCTTTTGCTTCGTTTGGTTTAGAAGTCTTTGAAGTTGATTTATCAATATCGGTTGAAGGTGAAACAACAGAACGCACTAATTTTGGAGTTTTTGAAACCTGAACTTTCTTTTCAAGTTCAACATTAAATTTCTCTCCATTTACTTCTACTTCAGCAATGTTATCATCAACATTAATTATGTTGACTTCGTATTCATTACCATTAATATTCATCTTAAATTTTTTCATAAACTTTACCTTTATCTTGGAAATTGTCTCAATCCGTAAATTTTTGAACTCCACGGAGAATAAGTTCTTGCAACTTTATTAATAGTTAAAACAGCACTTTCTTTATCATGCAATTCTGAAAAATGTAAATGTAATGCTAATCCAATTGCAGCAATAATTTCATCTTGAGTATTGTAGGAAACTACTACTTCTTTTTTCTCTTCTTTCTTTTTTGATAAGAATTTTTGATTTAAAATTTTTGTGATATTATAAAACAACAGATAAAGTAACAGCAAAGAAAGGAACACAACAGACATTCCAATGAATGTCATTCCAATTCCCCAAGGATCAATTTGAGAAAACTTATCTGCATTTTGATGAATTTTAGCTTTAGAAACTGAATCCAAAACAGCGGGTGTTGCTTGTGCTAATAAAAATTTCATTATTACCTCACAATGGAATATTAGAATGTTTTTTGGGAGGATTAACTTCTTTCTTTGTTGCCAATGATTGCAAAGCGCGTATTATTCTAAATCTTGTATTCCTTGGTTCAATTACATCATCAATGTAACCATATTTTGCAGCAACATAAGGATTTGCAAATTTATTTCTGTATTCAGTTTCTTTTTCTTGAATAAACTTTGCTCTCTCTTCCTGATTTTCAATTGCAGCAATATCTTTTTGATTTAGAACTTCAACTGCACCGCGTGGACCCATAACAGCAATTTCTGCAGTTGGCCAAGCATAATTTATATCACCACGCAAATGTTTTGATCCCATTACATCATAAGCACCGCCGTATGCTTTTCTTAAAATCACAGTTACTTTTGGAACTGTTGCTTCTCCATAAGCAAATAATAATTTTGCACCATGAAGAATTATTCCTCCATATTCCTGTGCTGTACCGGGCAGAAAACCGGGAACATCAACTAATGTTACAATTGGAATATTGAAAGCATCACAAAATCTAACAAAGCGAGCAGCTTTTCGTGAAGAGTTAATATCTAAAACTCCAGCTAAGTAATTTGGTTGATTTGCAACAATTCCAACAGACATTCCATTAAATCTTGCAAAGCCTGTGATAATATTTGGTGCATAGTGTCTTTGAACTTCTAAAAATTCATTGTAATCGACGATTGCATGGATTACATCTTTAACATCATAAGGTTTATTTGGATTTTCAGGAATGATTTCATTCAAAGAATCTTCAAGACGATCAATTGGGTCATCGCAAACTTGAAATGGTGGATCTTCTAAATTATTTTGTGGGAGATAGCTTAGAATTTTTCTTATCAACAATATTCCTTCTTCTTCGGTATCAGCAATAAAATGTGTTACACCAGATTTAGAACCATGAACCATTGCCCCACCAAGTGATTCTTCATCAACTGTTTCTCCAGTTACAGTTTTTACAACTTTGGGTCCAGTAACAAACATGTAGCTTGTGTTTTTGCTCATAATTGTAAAATCTGTTAAAGCAGGTGAATAAACAGCACCACCAGCACACGGACCAAATATTGCAGAAATTTGTGGAATAACACCGCTTGCTAAAATATTTCGTTGAAATATTTCTGCATATCCTGCCAAACTTTTTACACCCTCCTGAATTCTCGCACCACCACTATCATTAATACCAATAATTGGTGCACCAACCTTCATCGCTTTATCCATCACTTTACAAATTTTCTGAGCAAACATTTCTGAAAGCGAACCACCAAAGACAGTAAAATCTTGTGAAAAAACATATACTAATCTTCCATCGATTGTTCCATAACCAGTAACAACACCATCAGAAAGGAATGATTGTTTATCTAATCCAAAGTCGTGAGTGCGATGAGAAACAAACATATCAAATTCTTCAAAGCTTCCTTCATCAAGCAGCATTTCAATTCTTTCGCGAGCAGTTAATTTACCTTTTTTATGCTGAGCTTCAATTCTTTTTTCACCACCACCCAAACGTGCCTTTGCTCTTAGCTCCATTAACTCTTTAATTTTTTCTTCTAAAGCCATTAATCCTCCAATTATAAAACAAAAGATGAAAGTATTTTATTCATTAACTTTTTCACACAATTCTGTTAAAACTCCACCAGTAGATTTTGGATGAAGGAATGCAATATTTAATCCTTCAGCACCTTTTCTACCAACTTTATCAATTAATTGAATTCCTTTAGATTCAATTTCTTTTAATGAATCATTTAGATTTTTTGTAGCGAAGGCAATATGATGAATGCCTTCTCCTTTTTTCTCAATGAATTTTGCAATCGGTCCTTCAGGATCGGTTGATTCAAGTAGTTCAATTTTTGTTTGACCAACAAGGAAAAAAGCAGTTTTAACTTTTTGATCATGAACTTCTTCAACAGAATAACATTTCAGTCCAAGAATATTTTCATAATATTTAATTGATTCATCCAAGTTTTTAACTGCTATTCCTATATGTTCAATATGACTTATATTCATTTTATTCTCAACTTAATTTTCAATTTTTAAAAATTTGCAATTATTAATTATCAATTAGCAATTAAATAATAACGTGTTCTTTATACTCGCCAAAAACATCACGCAACGTATTACAAATTTCACCGATAGAAGCATAAACTTTCACAGCTTCTAAAATAAAAGGCATCAAGTTATTATCTGATTTAGCGGCTGATTTTAATTCAGCTAATTTATTTTTGACTTCATCATTATTTCTTTGAGAACGAATTTTATTTAAAAATTCAATTTGATCTTTCTGAACTTTTTCATCAATTTTTAATAGATCGGTTGGTTCAGGTTCATCGATCTTAAATTTATTCACACCGACAATAATTCTTTCACCTTTTTCAACTTCTTGCTGATAACGATATGCAGATTTTTGTATTTCAGTTTGAATATAACCAGCTTCAATTGCATTTGTAACACCACCCATCGCATCAATTTTATTAATATACTCTTCAGCTTCTTTTTCAATCTGATCTGTTAAAGATTCTACATAATAAGAACCAGCAAGTGGATCAATTGTATTTGTTACTCCACTTTCATAAGCAACAATTTGTTGAGTTCTTAAAGCCGTTCTAACAGAGTTTTCATTAGGAAGAGCTAATGCTTCATCACGACTATTTGTATGCAAGCTTTGAGTTCCACCTAAAACAGCAGCAAGTGTTTGAATAGTAACACGAACAATATTATTATCAACTTGTTGAGCGGTCAAAGTTGAACCAGCAGTTTGAGTATGAAATCTTAACATTAATGATTTTTCTTTTTTAGCCCCAAATCTTTCTTTCATAATTCTTGCCCAAAGTCTGCGAGCCGCACGATATTTTGCAACTTCTTCTAAAAGATCATTATGTGCATTGAAAAAGAATGAAAGTTGTCCAGCGAAATCATCTACATTTAATCCAGCTTTGATTGCAGCATCAACATAAGCAATTCCATCTGCAAGAGTAAAACCAACTTCCTGTGCCGCAGTTGATCCTGCTTCTCTTATATGATAACCTGAAATAGAAATTGTATTCCATTTCGGAACTTCTTTTGAACAAAACTCAAAAATGTTTGTAATTAATCTCATCGAAGGTTTTGGCGGAAAGATATATGTGCCTCGAGCAACGTATTCTTTTAAAATATCATTTTGAATAGTACCAGAAATTTTATCTCTACTAACACCTTGCTTTTCAGCAACTGCAATGTACATTGCAAGTAAAACTGAAGCCGGTGCATTAATTGTCATCGAAGTTGATACTTTATCTAAAGGAATTTGATCAAAAAGAATTTCCATATCAGCAAGAGTATCAATAGCAACACCAACTTTACCAACTTCACCCAAAGCCATTGGATCATCACTATCATATCCAATTTGAGTAGGAAGATCGAAAGCAACTGATAATCCACTTTGTCCTTGACTTAACAAATAACGATATCTTTCATTTGATTCTTTTGCTGTTCCGAAACCAGCATACTGACGCATTGTCCAAAATCTTCCACGATACATAGTCGGTTGAACACCACGTGTAAATGGATACGAGCCCGGAAATCCAACTTTCTCATTATAGGAAGATTCGTCAACATCAAGCGGAGAATAAATAGGTTTTACTTTTGAAAATGATTGAGTAGTAAATTCTTTTTTCTGTTCGGGAAATTTTGATAAAGTTTTTTGATAAACTTTTTCATCCCAGTTATTATATGCTTCTTGAACTTTCTTTTTAATATCCAATAAATCCATACTTCACCTTTAGAATTATATTATAATGACAAGATGCGTGCCGCTAATTTTAAAGTCAATAGCGGAAGAAAAAGAGAAAATCAATAATAAATGAATGCATTTTAAAAACATAGAGTTAAAGTCTTCATATCTCTTCTTAAATGTTAGAATAATATTTTTGAAAGTGAAAATAATTTTTTCACAAAGACTTGACAAAAAGGTGTATAAAAACATATTTTTACGCCCACATTTTGAATGCACTCCGCGGTAGCTCAATGGCAGAGCATGCGGCTGTTAACCGCAGGGTTGTAGGTTCGAGCCCTACCCGCGGAGCGAAAATAAAATCCATCGATGTGATGGATTTTTATTTTAATATTATTATGAAAACATATTTTATATATCGTTCTAATTCATCTACACAACTTTGGTGGTGGTGGCATTCGTTTAAATATTTGTCTCCGGTGAATTAGAATAATTTTTATAAAGTTTTTATAACCCTTCT
>RCNQ01000246.1 GCA_003731675.1 Bacteroidetes/Chlorobi group bacterium ChocPot_Mid | reverse complement strand
CCTGGCATCTTTTGGAACTCCTGAATTGTTGCCGTTTTAAGGTGACGAGGATTTTCAATTAATTGTTCAATGCCATCAATTTCAGGAGACGACCCGGTTTCAACGGCTATTTTTTCAAGTATGTTTTCCAATAATTGAAAATCAAGTTCCTGTGATTTGGATACCGATACAATTATTAATGCAAATAATAATATTAAAAATGTCTTTATCAATAATTAATATTTTCAGTCAATAAAAATCAAATTTAATTCAAATTAAGGAAATTTATTTTTTTAAGCAAACTTAATTGCTGAGGTTATCAAGTGATTCTTTGATAATTTGAGCAAGACTACTATTAATCAACATATCTTCAGAATAATATTCAATCGGAGTATTATCATTAACATATTTTTTTAAATGTTCTTTAAAACTGATAAGATTTGAATTCGAAATAATCATTGACAAGTACGCAATGGTTTCAGGGTCAATCTCTTTTTGAAATCTTTGTTCTAAAATAACTTTTTTCTGTGCAATTAAATGTGGAAACTTGCGGGACAGCAAATTAATCCCTTTATAAACTGAGATTCTGATTGGAAGATGTTCTAAGAAATTTTCAGGACCTGATTCCACTTCGTTAATATATGAGAATAAAATATCACAATAATCTTCAGCTATTAACTTGTCGGCAGACATTATCTGTCCCATTATTTCTGGTATCCGCCATGGGATACCACCTGATTCTTCGGTGAGCATCCAGATGCATTTTCGCATTAGTATTCTTATTTTATCTCTTTCTGAAACAGAAATTTTTTCTGTTAGAATACCGAAACAGTATATAGCTCTTGAACTGACTAATTTATCCTCAGAATAGGATGCCGAAAAGAAAGAATTTGTTAACTTGGCACCGTATGAATCTACAAGAGAAACGATATCTTGTTTCCAATTATCTGAATTCAATAAATCAAGAATCGTATTTTTTAATTTCTTACCACCTAATTTGAGATTCGTTTGCTGGGGATACATTATTTATATTATCATTAATAATTATGTTTGAATTAATTTACCAAAGATTGTCTTATTTCTTCCTGACGAATAACATCAAAGGAATTCATAAGAAACCTCAAGGTATTATCAAGATTCCCCGATTTGAGGTCGTTTAACAAAATCATGGCTTCTACCTCCGGAAAATCAATACTCATAATCTGGTCAATCAAAACGCCTTTTTTCCCATTCAAGCGGCTGAATGACTTAATGTAATCCTTGACAAAATCCTGTGGTATATTTGTGAAATGCGATATGGCATCGCTAAAAATGTCAATATATGTCATACGCAAATATCATTTGTTTATAATCAATTTTTTAAACTTAAACTAAATAACGAATAAAAAATCAGTATTATTGTAAAATATTTAAATATTTTTTTTGATTTGTTTACTAACTAACAAATCGTAAACGACAGATAATATTATTTATTTTAATTCAATATAACTGAATCAATAAATTTGCTTTTTTCAAGTTTTGTTATGAAATTTCTTAATTGTTCTATGTCTTTTACTTCAACTTCAACTGCGAGACATATAGATTTATTATTTGATTTTACTTTGTTAAGAGATTTCACAATGAGCTTCCTACCTGAAGCTTCGTCCACAATATAATTAAGCATATCATTGTAATCTTGTCCGATAATTTTCATTGAAGCAGTCTGCACAGAATCAGTATCAATCCATTCAGCTTTTTTGAATTTATCTTTTTCGAATGCAGGAGAAGAAATATAAGGACAATCTATTGAATGAATTTTTATTTCTGATTTACTTGTTACATAAGCAATAATTGGTTCTCCTTTAATGGGATTGCAACATTTGGAAAGCTTTGTTTCAATACCTTTCATTCCTTCCACTTTAATCTGTGGTGGTTTTGCGGTGGAATCTTTTTCATTGAATTTCTTTTTCCTGCTTTTAGATTCAAAAGCTGACGGATAAAGCTTCCTGAGCAATGTCTGACTGCATTTTAAAGAATTAATTGATATTGCAGAGTAAAAATCTTCGGGTGATTTGAATCCAATATTTGATAAATTAGATTTGAAAGATTGCTCATCAGCATTATTGCCTAATTTTGTGCGATATTGTTTTTTAAATTTTTCCCAAATCCTTTTCCCGTCTGCCACGAGTTGGTCATTTTCGTGTTTCTTTAACCAAATTAATATCTTTGAACGTGCTTTTGGAGTTTTGATGTGATTCAGCCAATCTCTTGATGGTTTCGCATTTTTTGAACTGATGATTTCGACGACATCACCTGATTTCAATGTAGTAGTGAGTTTTGAGAGTTTGCCGTTAACTTTTGCACCTGAGACTTTGCTTCCTAAATCAGTATGGATTGCATAAGCAAAATCAATCGGAGTTGAATCTTTTCTTAAAGTCTTAATATCACCTTTCGGTGTAAGAACATGTATGTAATCACGCTTTTGCTCTGATTTCAATAGTTCCTGAAGTTCATAAGGATTATCGAAGTATTCGTCAGTTTCGAGAAATTCTTTCAATCTTGCAATCCAATCGGTTTTATCTTTAACCTTTTCACCTTCTTTGTAAGCCCAGTGGGCGGCAGAGCCAAATTCTGCCTGTCGGTGCATCTCCTGAGTTCTAATCTGAATTTCAAACTTATCTCCTTTTCTATTCAGAACAGTTGTTTGAATAGAGCGGTAGCCGTTTGGTTTTGGGTATGTAACCCAATCCCTGAACCTTCCTTCAATTGGCACCCAGCTACTGTGCACAATTCCCAAAACAAAATAGCAATCTTCAACTTTATCAACAATTATCCTTAATGCCATTAAATCGAAAACATCGTCGAGAGAGACTCCTTTGTTTTTTAGTTTCAGGTAAATACTGTATAATCTTTTCACGCGTGATTGGATTGAAGCTTTGATATTATTTTCTCTTAATTTTAATGACAATTCAGTATTCATATCACGAAGTTTTTTTTCGAGCTGGTCTCTTCTTTTTTGTACAGCTTTGAACAATTTGTGATAATCATCAGGGAAAAGATGCTTAAATGCAATATCGTCCATTTGCTGGTATATTACTCTAAGCCCCAACCGATGAGCTATCGGAGAGTAAAGGTTCAGACATTCATCAGCAATTTTTGTTAAGTCAATTGAATTCTCAGTTTCTGAAAATTTCAAAACAGCAAGACGTTCTGCTAATTTGATAAAAATAATCGAGAGGTCATCTGCGATTTCAATGAATTGTTTTCTTAATATAGTAATCTGCTTCTTTGAATCAGGGAATGAAATGTTTCCTAATCTTTGGAGCAATTCGATTTTTTGTAAAACGGTTTTTCCGTACTTTGTTGTAATAGCATTAACAATTACCGGATTGGATAAATCAGCAAAGAGCAAGGAACCTGAAATAAATGATTCATTGTCAAGATTCAAATCAATCAGCAAATCCAAAAGACTCGAAGACAAACGCTTTTGCTTTTCGGAATAAAAATTATTCGAAAAATCGAATAGTTCAGTTTTTATATTTTTGCTATCACTCAAAATAATTATTCGTTTTTGAAAATAAATTCAAATAGTGAACGAAAACATTCGAATCATATTTGGTTATTTACAAAAATCATCGATTTATGGATTTTTACCTTGACTTCTGAAATTAATCAAAAAGTGAAAAGCTGTAAGCAGAAGAGAAAGGGGATTACGGTTTTTTTGCACTTTTGCATTTTTGAGATGCAATTTTGCATTTTTGGATGTAATCTTAAGTTGTTGATTTAAAATTAGTTTTCCGATAATTGCATCATTTTCATCGTTTTTTTAGTGTTGGGTTTTTCTGTTGTCTGAACTTTGATTTTTGTGATTTTTATGATTATAGAAAAAGGAATTTTACCACAAAGAACGCAAAGAAGGCACAAAGAACACAAAGAATATACCGGTATCTTTTTCCATAGAACAGGCAGGACGAAATTATAGCTTGGGAATGAAATGTAATTTATTTTATTTTTAAATGGTTTTTATTTTGTTTTGCAGACAGAAGACAGAAAATCAAACAAAGGATTATGGTGAATATTACCATTTTTCTGTGGTTTGAAAAAATATTTTGGAAATGAACAAAATATTTTGTAATTAGTTTTAAATTTTAATAGCAATATTTATTAATTATTTTTAAGGAGAATGTTATGGTATTCCCAGGTGGTTGGAATGACTTGGAATTAGCTACTCCAAGACCTATTAAACCTATAATCGCAGTAGCTCAGATTCATGATGGTTCTACCTATTATGATGGTGAAATTATACAGAGCACAGATTATTATACACCCACAGGCGGTAATTGGGTGGCTAATCCTTTCGGAATTTATTCTGAACCAAAAGTAGTTGCAGTTAATAGCGGTATATTCTTCAATGAAGGGTCAGAGCTATGGCAATGAACCAACAGACAAAAATGTCAAATTATACAAATGCTCCAACTTCCTTACGCAACATGCTTTTT
>RCNQ01000245.1 GCA_003731675.1 Bacteroidetes/Chlorobi group bacterium ChocPot_Mid | reverse complement strand
GTCATAAAATTTGTTGTTAATGAAATAATCTGCTACCTTTTGACCTGCGACCATCATTAAAACAACAAAGAGAATAACGGCAATCCTGAATAAGTTCAGTTTTCGGTATGTCAGGAAGAGTACTATAATCACAAAGGCAGTGGCTAATATCAGAACAATAGGGAAATTGATACCGAATAATTCAACTGAAGCTCTTGATAAACTTTTTACGGTTAATTGCAGATAATTTTGAAGCATTAGAAAAGGAGTGGCTATCAGCAACAAATCGAAAAGCACAAGATTTACAAGTGGAGATAGTATATATTTTTCTTTTCCTTCCATAAATTTTGAAAATAATGAAAATATGAATGTATAAAATTAAGAAAAAATCTTATTTTTGTTAGATTATTTTTATTTAACAAGTCAAATGATTAACGAAGTTCAAAAAAGAGGAAGCTCAGTAACAACTCCCGAAGCGATAAAGGGAGATGAAATAGAATCAACATTGAGACCAAAAGTATTCGATGATTTCACAGGACAGCGGAAAATTGTCGAAAATTTAAAGGTATTTATAAGTGCAGCAAAAAAGAGGCAGGAAGCTCTTGACCACGTTTTGCTGACGGGACCTCCCGGTTTGGGAAAAACAACATTAAGCTATATAATTGCGAAAGAGCTTGGTTCAAATATCAAAATTACGTCTGGTCCTGTTTTGGAAAAGCCGGGAGACCTTGCAGGAATACTGACAAATCTGGAAGAAAAAGATGTGCTTTTCATTGACGAAATTCATCGTCTCTCAGCAGTTGTGGAAGAGTATCTTTACTCGGCTATGGAAGAGTTTCGTTTGGATATAATGATTGATTCAGGTCCGTCGGCAAGAACAATACAGCTGAATTTGCCAAAGTTCACGTTAATCGGAGCTACAACAAGGGCGGGCTTACTGACAGCACCGCTACGTTCACGATTTGGTGTGGTCAATCGGCTTGATTACTACGATAACGGCGATTTGCAAAAGGTAATCAAGAGGTCTGCAACTATTTTGCAGGTACCGATTGATGAAGAAGGTTCATTTGAGCTTGCCTCACGTTCATGAGGGACACCGAGAATTGCTAACCGTTTACTCAGGCGTGCAAGGGATTTTGCAGAAGTAAAAGGGAAAGGTAAAATCAATCGTGAAATTGCACAAATGACACTATCGGCTCTTGAGGTTGACGAATTCGGTCTTGATGAAATGGACAAAAGGATTTTGCTGACTATTATGCAAAAATTTTCGGGTGGTCCTGTTGGAATCAATACGATTTCAGCATCAATAAGCGAGGAAGCAGGTACAATCGAGGAAGTTTACGAACCATTCCTTATCCAGCAGGGTTTTTTGCAGAGAACTCCTCGTGGCAGAATTGCAACTGAGCTTGCTTACAAGCATTTCAAAATTGATAAGATGAATTTTGATGAAGGATTATTTTAAAATAATAAATCAAGCTAAGTAGCTTGATTATTAACTAATTGCATTATTGAGATTTTGCAATTTCTTTGAGACTGTAAGGTTAAATATTTATTTTTACTTATTTTTGATATGACTGTAACTGTGAAAACAAAATAACAGTCGCTTGAATAATTGAATTATTGGAGAATTTTTTAATGAGACAAATACATCTTTTATCTTTATTATTTTTCCTGGCAATAATTTTTGGTTGTACGGAAGAAGAAGCTATTAAGGAAATTAATAATCCTGAGGTTTATCTGGAAAAAATTGTACCTCCTGTATTTCAGATTGGTGATACGGTGAAGTTGATTGGAAAGAATTTCGGGAATGAAAGAAAGAACCGATATGTTGAATTTTATGGTTGGGAAATAGATGAGAACAAAGGTTATCTGGAGTGGACAGATACTTTGATAACTGTTATTGTTCCAACTATTAACGGTGATGAAGATATCAATAACGGCACGGCTCACATTAACGAAAGATTAAGCAATGGTGTTAAATACAAAGTGGACAGGGGAACTTTTATTAATGTCATAAATTGGCTTGTTTTTCTATCAATATTTTTAACATTTATTTATCTTTATTTAAAAATCAACAAAATCTGGAAAAGAAAGCATTTGCAGGAAGTTGCCGAAGCACAGTCTCTATCAGGTATGTTTCTGCTTATTGTAAATTGTTTGCTTTGGGTTGCTTATTATATTTTTGTTAATTACGATACAAAAGGTTGGATAGACCAGGCAATCTACGTAGTTGAAGGTGCGGTGTTCTTTATTATTGGTACAGGAATTTTTGTCAAGGGTCAAAAGAAATTCGGTTTTTGGAACTTGATTGTCAAAGCGTTAAAGTTAGAACGCAAGGAAGCAGACTACTTGTTGAAGAAGTTCTTTAAGCCATTGCACGCAGAAGTGATTTTGCATATACTTCATCAGGTAGCGATGATAGATGAAGAATTTGACCCGAAGGAGCAGGAGATTATTCAGCTTTTCGCAAAGGATTGGAGCATAGAATACGATTTTGAAAAACTGGAAATGGAAAGGAAGCAAAGTGCTGACAACAGGTTCGAAAGACTAAGGAAAATCGTAAATAATTACCTCGAGAGCGAACCACCCGAAGAACAGGTAGCTCAGCTGAAAGATATGATTGGCACAATGATTCAGGCAGATGAGAAAGTCAGCGAAGAGGAAGCTTTGATAAGCTCGGAGATAATCCCTATGCTTGAGAACTACCTCAATAAGGGAAAGAAAGCAGTGCTTTATGATGTAATAATTGTGCCACAGGAGAAGCCTCACGAATTAATTGTCCATGAATTGTTCCCCAATACCGAAAGATTCATAACGGCAGGAGGTTATGCTTATGCAATTGGCTCGTATTATTCGCCGAAATTTGCGGAAATGATGTGCGAGAAATACAGGAATATGAATTTGTTCACAATAGTTTACTGTGAGGGGAAGCCGTATTTGAAGGAGTAAAATGCTTGTTTTTCTGTCAGTTGAAACAAGAGGCAGAGCAATCGAAAAATTGCAATTATAATTGGTTGAAATTGTTTAATTTTGTAGTAATTGATAGCAAATAAACATCAGAGGATAATAAAATGTTACAAATAAAAAATGAGAATGTTTTGATTCCTGTAACTGTATGGAATGAGTTGAAGAATGATTTCTATTTTAATGAATTAATCGAAGCTTTGGAAGACAGACAGGATTTGTTGGACGCCAAACAGGCAGCTACTGAATTTCTTGATTTCAGGGAATATGATGCCAAACGCATGGAAGCCATAAACAATGTATAAAATTCTTTATTCAAAACAAGTATTGAAAGAACTCAAGGAACTTGACAATAGCACCTATAAATTGAAGATAGTCAGATTATTAAGAATAGGACACAGAAAGGAAATATATAAAAAGAAATAGCTTTGATTTTTCTGTTCTGTCAATTGAGACGTGGTGGTATATTGATTTTATTGAATTTTAAAATGTATCAATTAGCTTGTCATAATCACTATGGGAGCCAATCCAAAACCAATAAATTAAATCAACGTCTCTTAAACCAAGAGCCCTCCAACCAATACCAATCCTTACAGACCAGATTGGTTCGATGGGGTGGATTTGTTTAAACTGAAGAGATGGATGATAAGGATTTTTTTTTCAGATTTGATAACATTTCTTTGCTTGACTTTGAATTTCCTTTGGGAGTTTTGCAAATAATTTCAAGAAATCATCTGTTATGAAAGAAATCATATATTGCCGAATCCTTTTTTCTGAATTCTTCCTTCATTAATGTCCCTGCGAACTTTTTTGGCAATAGAAGTCAGTTTGTCCTTAGAGTTCTCGAATTGTTTAGCCCATTGGATTTCATCTTGTATTTCTTCTAAAATCAAAAGAGCAATTGATTCTTGCCTTTCTTCAGGTAGAATTATAAGTTTATCCCATACCTGTTGTAGTAATTGTGTCATAAACAGTTTTTTTTATTTTTGATTTTATACTTTATAAATAATTATACTATTGATTTTCAAATTTATTGTATTTTTTTCAAATAAGGAAATAGTTAAGCAAAATAACTTTTCCGTCAGTTGAAAGGTGGCAGGACAGTGTAAAAAAAATCAGCCAAAAAGCAATTAGTATGAATTATTTACATCGCATCCAAAAATTCTGAATGAGAAATTTTTGCTTGTTTCAACAAACCCGCAAGAGTTCCTACTGCAACAATATCATGTAGTGGGACGGTACATCCAACAGCACCAGAATCATTAAATTTTTTCAATACCACATGACTTCCTTTTTGTCGAATAACGATAAACCCTAATCGCTCTAAAATTCTAATTATTTCCTTGCCGGAAATTCGGGGTAATTTAGGCATTTTCTAACTCAAATGAGGTTAAATATGTCTTTGATTTTGATTCGAGCGGGAACTCTTCTAAATATAATTCTGTTGCTTCTTTCAAATTCTCAACAGCTTCGTCAATCGTTAAACCCTGACTGACTGTACCGACTTCCGGACATTCAGCAACATATATTTCTTCTTCCTTATGAATAATTGCAGAAAAATACATTTTTCTCTCCATTATTAAATTATTTCCAACTATACTAAGGACAATTGAAATTACAAATTATTTTCTATTGTTTAAAGTCAATATCTTTTCTGTCAGTTGAAAGGTGGCAGGACAGATATAATCAGTTGCTCAGACTTTTTCCATCAGCATCTCCAGTACCTTCTTCGCCGCTATTGGAATAACAGTTCCCGGTCCGAAAATAAATGATGCTCCGTTGTCGTAGAGGAATTGGTAATCCTGCGGAGGTATTACACCACCGACAACTATCATTATATCTTCTCTGCCGAGCTTTTTCAGTTCCTTTGCAAGTTCGGGGATGAGCGTTTTGTGTCCTGCCGCAAGAGAGCTGACACCGACGATATGTACATCATTTTCTACGGCTTGCCGTGCTGTTTCCTCGGGTGTTTGGAAGAGTGGACCAATGTCAACATCGAAGCCCAAATCGGCAAATGCAGTTGAGATTACCTTTGCTCCACGGTCGTGCCCGTCCTGTCCCATTTTTGCAACGAGAATTCGGGGACGTCTGCCTTCCTTTTCAGCAAATTCATCGGTCATCTTCTGAACTTCTTTGATTTCATTCTTACCGGAAAATTCAGAGCTGTAAACACCCGAAATCGAGCGAATGACTGCTTTGTGCCTGCCGTAAACTTCTTCCAATGCCATAGATATTTCTCCTAATGTTGCCCTGTTCCTTGCCGCTTCAACTGAAAGCTCCAAAAGATTACCACTTTGGCTTTTTGCGGCTTCTGTCAATGCTTTCAAGCTTTGTTGAACTTTTTGATTGTCTCTTTCTGCTTTGAGTTTAGCAATTCTTTTAATTTGTTGCTCTCTGACAGCCGCATTATCAACTTCGAGAATTTCAATTGGGTCTTCGTGTTCCAGTTTATATTTATTGACACCGACGATAATTTCGGCACCTGAGTCTATTCTTGCTTGTCTTTTTGCGGCGGCTTCTTCAATCCTCATTTTGGGTATGCCGGTTTCAATGGCTTTGGACATGCCACCGAGAGATTCAATTTCTTCGATATGCTCCCATGCTTTTTGCATAATGTCCTGAGTTAATTTTTCGACATAAAATGAGCCCGCCCACGGGTCAACAGTTTTGCAAATACCTGTTTCTTCCTGTAAGAATATTTGAGTGTTTCTTGCTATTCTTGCGGAAAAATCAGTTGGTAAGGCAATAGCTTCGTCGAGAGAATTTGTGTGTAAAGATTGAGTTCCTCCCATAGCGGCAGCCATTGCTTCGACGCAAGTACGGACAACATTGTTGAAAGGGTCTTGCTCTGTTAAGCTCCAGCCCGATGTTTGCGAATGAGTACGCAAAGCCATTGATTTTGGATTTTTGGGATTGAATTGTTTGATAAGTTTTGCCCAAATCACACGGGCGGCTCTCATCTTGGCAATTTCCATAAAATAGTTTTTGCCGACAGCCCAAAAGAAGGAAATTCTTGGAGCGAAAGCATCAATGTCA
>RCNQ01000244.1 GCA_003731675.1 Bacteroidetes/Chlorobi group bacterium ChocPot_Mid | reverse complement strand
AAATTCGATTTCACATTAATGTCATGGTCTAACTACAACATCGTCACAAACTCAATCAGGACATCAAGCAACACAGAATATTTCAGCCAACGTAGCAACTTCCGTGTAAATTTCTACCTCTGGGAATTCTTGGTTTTGCAAAGTGAACTTTCACACCAATACTATTCAGGACTGTCCTCAGCTTACAATAAAAACTACTTCCAATGGAACGCTTATATAGGATTCAAAATGTTCAACAAATCCGGAGAACTACGCTTCTCAGGATATGACCTATTAAATCAGAATAATGCTATCAGTCGCAACGTTTCGGATATTTATATAGAAGATACTAAATCAAATGTTTTGCAAAGATTTTATATGCTTTCATTCATATATACATTCAAAAATTTTGGCTTGAAGAACTAATATTATTATATCAGACTGCAAGGAAGGGTCAAAGCCCTTTTTAAAATATTTAAATAATTTATTTTAGGAATTTCTATTGCTCCAAGACTTCTGGTAAATTCATTTACATATTGCGAATCCAACAAGATAAACCCTCGGTCAATCATTCTGAAAACGAGATAATAAAAAGCCGCCTTAGAAGCATTACTCACATCAGAAAACATAGACTCACCAAAAAAAGCCCCGCCAATTGCTACTCCATACAATCCACCGACTATTTCCCCATCAATATATGTTTCAACGGAATGAGCAAACCCGTAATCATGAAACATAATAAATCCTGCCTCAATCTCAGGACTTATCCAAGATGACCTTCTTTGAGCACATTTTTTAATTACATATTCAAAATTTGAGTCAATCCTGAAAGTAACATCATTTTTTTTAAAAAATTGCTTCAAAGAACGAGGCACCTTAACATTTCTTAAAGGTATTATCGCTCTCGGGTCAGGATTATGCCAATAGATTTTACCTGTTTCATCTGCCATTGGAAAAAAACCTTGACTATAAGCTGATATCAATATTTCAGGATATAAAAAATCTTCTGTCATACCATAAAAAAGCTGTCACAGATTCCGCAACAGCTTTCAATATTGTCTTAATTAATTTTACTTATTTCTTTTACTTTGCATTTTATCATAATCAGCTAAAAACGCATCTAATCCCTTGTCAGTCAAAGGATGTTTAAGCATTTGCATAATTACATTGTACGGAACAGTAGCAATATCAGCGCCTGCCTTTGCCGCATCAATTACATGCATAGGATGACGAATCGAAGCCGCAATAATCTGCGAATCATATTCCTGAACGTCCCATATTTCACAAATATCATAAATTACTTCACCTGAACTCTGCGAAATATCATCAAGCCTACCCATAAAAACAGAAACATAAGTAGCCCCGGCATTATGAGCCGCAATCGCTTGTGTCGGGCTGAAAACCAAAGTTACATTTGTCGGAATATTTTGCCTTGAAAGTTCCCTGACTGCAGAAAGCCCTTCAGGAATCATCGGTATTTTTATTGTCGCCTCAGGAAACCAACTCAAAATTTCATCAACTTCTTTGAGCATCCCGTCCTTCTTTGTCGAAATCACCTCAACAGACAAATGACCTCCGACCAGTTTATGAATATCCAAAATTCTTTGCTTTATATCCACATTAGGGTCTTCTTTCGCCAACAATGACGGATTTGTTGTAACCCCTGTAATAAAGCCAAGTTCTGCCGCATGCCTTATATGTTCAATATTAGCTGTATCAACATAAATTTCCATTTAACCTCCCATAATAAATTCAATATTTTCAATTTTCTATTTAACAAATTTACACTAAAAAAATGATTAATCCCAATTCACTTAACCAGTCGGGATAATATGTTGACAATGATTTCCACCGATTTCTTCAATTCATCAAGCGAACCGTTATTCTCAATAACAAAATCGGCATGTTGCTTTTTTAATTCCCGTGACAACTGCTGCCTCATCCTGAACCGTATCTCCTCCTCAGACAAATTGCGACTCCTTTTAAGTCTCTCAAAAATTACTTTCTCCTTAGCATCGACAACTATAATATAATCAAAACCCTCCTCAAGTTGTGCCTCAAAGGTCAAAGCACTTTCCACAAAAACAATTTTCTCACCCGATTTTTCATAATATTCAACATCCTCAATCAATTTTTCAATCACAGCAGGATGAACAATTGAATTCAATTTTGCAAGAGATTTTTCATTATCAAGTGAATCACCAAAAACAATTTTAGAAAGCCAATCTTTATTCAATTTCCCATCATCAAAATAAATATCCTCGCCAAATTCCGAAATTAATTTTCTCCTGACTTTCTCATTTGAAACCATTACTGTTTTAGCATTTTCATCAGATGAAATCACAATATAACCCATATTTTTTATAATCTCAGCAACAGCTGATTTCCCGCAACCAATACCACCAGTGATTGCAACCACAATAATTTTCGAATCCTCTTTCATATAAAATAAATATAAGTTATAAAAAAACAGAATACTAAAATAAGCGAAAGCTATCAGAAAAATGAATAAGTACTCTAAAAAAATGGATTTATAAAGAAATAATTTGTAAAATTAAAGAAAAATACTTAATTTTGTAAACTATACCAAATGGTCCCGTCGACTAGTGGTTAGGTCACCAGCCTTTCACGCTGGTAACACGGGTTCGAATCCCGTCGGGATCACTTGACTACAACACCGAAATGAACAACATAGCTGTTCTGCCAAAAATTAGTCTTTAAATGAATCATCACGTTTGACTTCAAAATAAACCATACCAAAATTGTATATTTTGTATATAATGAATTAATGTTTAATTTAGAAAAACAATCTAAGTTGATTTATATTTTTTTTGTGATTAATAAATTTCAATTTAAGGTATTAGTCCTTTTTTTATTATTTTTATTTTGGACAAGTGTGAGGTCATATTTAATAAATAATTTAAAATATACAATTCTTTTTTAAAATCATTTATTTACAAAAAAAATTATTCAATTTAGGATTTCACTCCGTAGTTTTTCCGTAGCGATGACGCTATATGAATGTTGTATTTTTGTAACGGAAATTAAAATTTCTCTTGACATAAAATATATACAAATTTTGATTTAAATAACTTGATTAAATTGATTCTAATTAATTATTTATCAATAAATTAAAGGAAAAACCATGAAAAAGTTTATTCTTTTTATCTTAGTTTTCGTAACTATTCAATCTTTTTTAACTACTAATAGTTATGCTTTTTCGGGATTAGGTAGTGGCACATCAGGTGACCCTTACCAGATTACGAATGTTAATCAACTTCAGGAAATGAAGGATGACCTCGATGCATATTATGTTCTTATGAATGATATTGATGCATCCGTAACATCAACATGGAATAATGGTCAGGGATTTGTGCCAATAGGTTATCCCTTTGATGGAACTTTTGATGGACAAGGGCATAAAATAACCGGATTATTCATATACAGACCATTTAATTTTGGTTTGTTTAGTGGTACAGGGAGTGGTGCAATAGTAAAAAATGTTGGTGTAGTAGATGTCAAAATATCTGGGAGTGGTTATCCCGGAGGTAGTAATTTTATAGGCGGCTTAGTTGGTGGGAATAATGGAACCATAACAAACTGCTACGTAACTGGAAATGTTAAAGGTGATCTCCGTATAGGAGGATTGGTTGGTTGGAATGCCGGTAATGGAAATATATCAAATTCTTATTCAACCGCGAGTGTAACCGGTATTTACCATATAGGTGGTTTAGTTGGTTGTAATGCTAATGGAGGAACTATTTCAAACTCATATTCAACCGGAAGGGTAAGCGGCTCTCTTATTTAACGGGAGGATTAGTAGGATTAAATAGTTATGATTATAGCGGAATAATAACAAATTCTTATTGGGACAAAGAAACATCCGGTCGGTCAACAAGTGATGGTGGAACAGGAAAAACGACTGCAGAAATGAAAACACAATCAACTTTTGCAGGTTGGGATTTCAATACTATCTGGTATATGGATTCGAATGATTATCCAAAATTACGAGTGTTCCGCAAACCACCCGTTGCCATGTGCAAGAATATTTCAGTTCCGCTTGATGCTACGGGTAATGCATCAATTTCAGCTTCCCAGATTGATGACGGAAGTTCCGGTCAAGTTTAATGATACAATAGCTCCTATGATGGATATAACTCTTTCAGAGAGATTGGATGCGGAAATAGCATATTATAAAGGCTACAGAGAGGATATTCCAACTGGCAATGCAAAGCCCGAAATTGATATTAGCGAATTTCTCGAACAACTGGCTGATAGCAAATCCATCGAGATTAAAGACCCCGGAAAGCTGATGAAGGTTATCGGAAAATTCTTACAAATTGATACTGATTTGGAGAATACTCCTTTGCTTGAAGAGATAAAAAAGCAGACCGTCAAAGCAGAGAAAACAAAGAAAGAAGTAAAGTTTTATACCATCACGGAGACCTGCGATTTGTTAAGAATGAGTAGAACAAGATTGTATCAATTACGCCTTGATGGAACAATATCTTTCTTGCAGCACGGCAGACAAGTACGGATTCCAAAATATGAGGTAGATGATTATATCGCAACAAATATGCAGAGGTTGTGAGGGTTGAGTTGAAACTGGAGTATCGAAATAAAAAATGTAAATATAAACTATTTGTGTTATAAATAATTATTGTTTATTTTAGAAAAACTTTCTAAGTGGATTAATGAATTTTTGTTCAAATAATTTTGAAGACAAACAATTATATGGAATTAAATTTTATTATTCAGGCAACTTAGGAATTTGTACAAGACAATTAAAAATATTATAATAATTACTGATTTTAAAAAGGTACAATAAAATGACGACTTATCAACTTGAATTAATTGATGGACATCCGATTATTAAAGAGGATGAAAATATAATTCTTATTGATACAGGGTCACCAATATCAATCCACAATTTAAATCAACTAAATTTTAATTCAGAACTATTTGAAACCAGTTCAAACTATATGGGTCTTACTATAGAAATAATATCTGATTTGCTTGGTTTCAAAATTACTACTTTATTAGGTGCAGACATACTGTCAAAATATAATATTCTTTTTGATTATAAAGATAAACTAATAGCATTCAGTAAAGATGATATTGCTTTCACGGGCAATGAAATTAAAATCAGTTCTTTTATGGGTATACCTATTATTGACCTATCCATTTCAGAGCAAAATGTGAAGTTATTTTTAGACACCGGTGCGAAACTATCTTATTTGTCCCAAGCTTTAACTGAAAATTTAATTAGTATCGGTACTGAAGAAGATTTCTATCCAGGTGTAGGCAAATTTAAAACAGAATGCTATGAAATTATAACAAATTTGGGAATGGAAAGTTTCAATGTCAAATATGGCAATTTACCTTTACTGTTACAAATGACTTTATTAATCAGTGGAACAAATGCAATCATAGGTTCCGACTTTTTTAATAATTTTAAAATAATGCTAGATACGAACAATAAAAGATTAAAATATTTGAGGAATCAATGAAAAATATATTTGCTACGCTTTGTGGAACTAATAGTAATAATACAGAATATCTCAAAATATATTCTGAACTTTTAGATTTGGCTTATAAGAAAGGTTTTTTTGAAAGCAAAGAAAATCAGAGAATATTTTCTGATCAAACAAGTCTAGAAAATTGGTCTTTATGGCTTAAAGGTTCAAGTCATGAAAATTGCAAATTCATGCTAGCTGTTACAGCACCAAAAGTACCAACGATTGCTCCTATTCCCATTACATTATCAATAAATGTCCCATTATTCGCAGTATTAGTGTTTGATGACTTTTATGGAATAATGAATAATAGAAATTATAATGAAACAAAAGATTCAATAGCAATAAATAGTATGTTTGAAAATTTCATTGAAAGTCTTATATAAATAATTTTAAAGAGTTGCGGTGTTTTATGAATATAATAAAAATTGAACATGAAAATTTCAGACCCATCAGAATTGCTGTTGGAGGTGAGCAGTTATTAGAAACTAAAAATTTCAAATGTGAATTTGAATTAACAGAATTGGAAAGGAAATTATTTTGGTTAAAAAAAGATGATTATAATGAAAGGTTAAATTTACTTGGAAATTATTTAAAATTATTAGTTAATGAATTTAGTTATGAGACTTTAATTCAATCCGAGAATTATCTAATTCAGGGAGTATTTCTCCTATTCGAAAAGGAAGATATTCATAAAAGTTATTTTTATCTTCATTTTAAATTTGATGATGGCATAAATGGCCATATTGGGCAATTCCAACTTAAAGACAATTTTTGGAGAAGTGCAGAAGGTGAAATATCAAATTCATTTCAAATCGGATTAGAATATTCAATTCATATGTTAAGCAAAAAAACTTTTCAAATGAGAATTACTCCATTATGTATTCAATTTTTTACTGAAAATGAAGAATATTTAAGAAAAAAGAATATCATTTCATTATGGGATTTATTAATACATTTATCTTATTTTTGTGTTGCATAAAAAAATTTTTGTTGTATAACTATATAATAATTTAATTAAAGAATATGAGCCATTTTCAGTATGAATAAGCAGGAAGATTACTTATATTTGGCATATAAACGTTTTGCTGATGATGAGGACGAGTTAGCAAAGGCTTATTTTCTTGCAGCTATTGAGGATGATCCATATAATTCGGAAATTTATTATTTTCTATCATACATCTGTGAGAAAAAACAAAATTACATTGATGCAATAGAATATTTAGAAAAAGCAATTGATCTCAATCCAAAAGCCGAGTACTTTAGCAGACTGGCTTATATAAAGGAACACAAAACACATGATGTATTAGGTGCTTTAGAGGATTTGAATACAGCAATTGAGCTTGCTCCTACAAAATATTTCTATGTTTTTGACAGGTTCAATTTATATTGGAAATTGCTAATGTATGACGAAATTTTTAAAGACCTTGATTTACTGATTGAAAGAGATCCATGGAACAAATTAACAACTTTATTATCTTTGAGAGCTGTTATCGAAGATGAATTGCTCGACTCACTAAAGACCCACAAGGATATTTAATGAGTAATTAGATAGACCCAAAGATGAGACTGAAATGGTTTACAATTTATTTAGAAGAGAAATATTTTAAAAAAATAATTAATAAATTTATGGAAAATAAAAATTATTATTTCAGATTAGGACACAAATATTACAAAGAAAGAAATTTTGAATTAGCTGCCGTAAACTTTAGAGCGGCAATTGAACAGAATCCAGAAGATGATAAATTATACAATATATTGTCGTATTGTGTACAACAAAATGGAGACTTCAAGGAAGCAATTGTTTTATTAGAAAAAGCTATCGAACTTAATCCAAAAGCAGATTACTATTTTGAGCTTGCAATTATAAAAGGATTGGATTTAAGAGATCGTTTTGGTGAACTTGAAGCTCTAAATAAAGCTATAGAGTTAAATCCAAAATACTATTCAGCAATCCGGGCAAGATTGAATTTAACAATGGATTTAAATATAAAAGACTTTTTACTTCATGATCTTGATATATTAATTGAAGACAATCCCTTTAATAATTTAGAAATGTTCTTACACTTCAGAGCTTCCTTCAAAGAGGAGACAGGGGATATTGAAGGGGCATGCTTAGATTATTACCGTCTATATAAATTAGCTACTGATGATGATGATAGGAAAATTGCCGAGAATCGGATGCTTAATAAGTGTAGAGAATTTCTAATGGATAAACTATAATTGGTTAAATAAATTCACATTTTCCTGATAATTTCAGTAAATTTAAAACGACAATTCATATTTGCCTTAGCCATTTGTACTAAAATATTTATCATTTTGGATTTATCAAAATACAAAGAATGTTTTTGCATAAATTCAAATATTCTTGTGCAGTATTCCTCATTACATTCAGAAATGGACTGCCTTAATTCCTTTTCAAGACCTTCAGTATATGTGTGATTAAGTAATGGCAAGGTTTCAGGATTCGAGAGAATTAGCGGTTTCAATCCAGTGAAATCAACAGTATTGACCTTTACAATCGCACATGATGTGTCATCATCAAAACTCCGCTGTATATCTTCGATTATACTGGCTTGTATTGAAGACATATCAACTGTATTTGCTAATCTGTCAAGAAAAGAAGAAAATCCGGTCAATCCGTAGAATCCATCTGAAAGAAGAGCATAATATAAATAATCATTCGCATTGAGCTCGGTTACATCAACATAATCAATTGTATTTGAACCCAGCGACTTTGAAATTTGCATAATTGTTTTCGGAGAACCATTTTCCATTACAATTTTCCCATTGATTTTAATTATCTTAGTGTACGAATCATCAACAGTAAGCTGGTGCCACACCTTTTTTTTATAACAATAAATCCGGGAATCTCCAACATTTGCCAGAAACAGAAGGTTACCCGATATATCATAAAGTATAACCGATAAAGTACATAGCAAACCTTTTTTAAATCCCTTTGTATTCGCTT
>RCNQ01000243.1 GCA_003731675.1 Bacteroidetes/Chlorobi group bacterium ChocPot_Mid | reverse complement strand
AAATTTGGTTTGAGAATTGAAGACAATATTTTAGTTACTAACAATGGTGGTAAGCACTTAACAAACGCTCCCGAAGAATTAGTCGAAATTTAACATAATTAAATTATTGTGATTATAAAATTCATTACTGGTCACCCTAAGCTTGCCGAAGGGTGACTTTTTTATAGAAAAATATTATGATAATATCAGGTTTCACTTTCGTAAAAAATGCAATGGTTTTTGGATATCCGATTGTTGAATCCATCAATTCTCTATTACCATTATGCGATGAACTGATTGTAGCTGTTGGGAAATCCGATGATAATACTACTGAGGTTATAAATAATATCCAAAATTCTAAAATTAAAATAATCGAAACAGAATGGGACCCGAATTTAAAAAAAGATGGTCTGATTTACTCTCAACAAACAAATTTAGCTCTTCAACATTGCAAAGGAGATTGGTGCATTTACCTCCAAGCAGATGAAGTTTTCCACGAAAATGACCAAAAAATGACTTTTGATAAAATCGAATTTGCCAACAGCAACAAAGAAATTGATGCACTACTCTTCAAATACTTACATTTTTACGGCTCCTATGATTATGTTGGAGTCGGCAGACAATGGTACAGACGTGAAATAAGAGCTTTCAGAAATACTGGAAAAGTTATTTCTTGGGGTGATGCTCAAGGTTTCAGAAAAAAAACAGATAAAGGAATTCAATTATTAACTGCTCTCCAAACCGATATCAGAGTTTATCACTATGGCTGGGTCAGACCACCAAAAGCTCAATATAAAAAAATTCGCAACTCACATAATTATTATAAAGAGCATGTTAACCTAAGTCTAAATGAACTGGAAGAGCTTGATTTCGGCTATTCCTCTGCGTATGAACTCACTCCTTTTCAAGGCAATCATCCTACCTACATGAAAGAAAAAATAGAAAGAGATAAAATCTGGACTGTAAATTTTGACCCAAAAAAATTAAAACCTAAACCTTTCTTAGTCAAACTATGTGACAATATTGAAAAAAAGACTGGTTATCGTATCGGTGAATTTAAAGATTTCAAAGAAGTTAAGATTAAATCTTGATTATTTTCCAAAAACAACTTAATTTGCTATACAATTAATTAACACTTGAAAAAATTGGACAGCAAAAATGAAAACAGAAAAATATTTATTAAAAATAAGTGATTTTATTGTTTTATTGATATTCTTAAATCTTGGATTCATCAACAATAGTTTTGCTGATTACCCTTTATCAATACTCGTCCCTCAACCAAAGCAAGGATATATCAGAGATAATTTTTCTGCCGTTTTTAAATTAACAAACGTTATGAAACTATACCTCAATCCTGATAAACCTGCATACAGACAAGCATTTGAGTTTAACAGAGAATTACGAAAAAGAAGTATTGATACACTTGAATATTCTTTTCTCAAAGAAAAAGACAATTTAATTGATGGTGTTGCCATAGGTTACGATGATGTATTACTGAATAGACTTATCAATAATATCCCTGAACAGAAAATTTCAGTCAATTCAGATTATCCTGGAAAAGAAGGTTATGTACTTGATATCATACCCCGACAAGTTATTATAACAGGAAGTGATGAACAGGGTTTGCACTATGGAATCCTGACTTTCTATCAATTATTAGATAAGCTTTTTAAGGACAAATCAATCCTCCCTCTCAGAATAATTGATGCACCTGATTTCCCTGTCCGATGGGTTTACTATCCGACAAATTTCCTCGTTGGTGCAAATATTGACAAACTGAAACCAATATGGTCAAATTGTGCCAATATGAAACTAAACGGAATACTGACTGGTGATTACAAATGGGCATTTATAAGCGAAATGCCTCAACGTTATTTCGATTCACTAAAATCAACAAGAGATTTTGCAAAAGACAAATATTTAGATATGGTTTGTGGAGTCTTTTCATTCGGATATTCAAACGATATTTTATATCATAACCCAAACTGGGCATCTGGGTTACCTGTGAAAGGACAGAAATTTGTTATTGAATCTGACACTGGAAGATTAGTACCGAATATAAATGTGACACTACCCAATGGAGGATTAGAAAATTACAACGGTAATAATTTTTCAGGATTCAACTTTATTGATGACCCTGGTGTACGAAGTTTCGTTGATACCGAAATTAAACACTCAGGAAAGGCAAGCATAAGATTCAGCAACTTTGACAGCCCTCAGCGACAAGGTACCAATGCGAGATTAAGTAAAAGAGTCAAAGTCAATCCATTTACCTTATATCACATGTCTGCCTGGGTCAAGACAGAAAATCTTACCTGCGGATATATTACTCAAATGCTGGCATTAGGAAAAAAAGGTAATGCACTTAACTATGCAAACATTGATGTCCCAACCACTACCGATTGGAGAAAAGTTGATATAACCTTCAATTCATTAGATAATGATACTATAAATATTTATTGGGGAACATGGGATGCACAAAGCGGGAAAATCTGGTGGGATGATTTGCTCTTTGAGGAAGTCGCATTTGTAAACTTAATCCGTCGTCCCGGAGCTCCTTTGAATGTATCACATCAGCTTCTCGATTTAGTTTATATGGAAGGTATTGATTATGATTCCCTGTATGACTCCAAAATGGGACGAGTCCACGGATATGGCGGTGATTACGACAGTTGGCATCAACCTCCAACATTCAAGAGAAAAGCAAGCGGGAACATTCACAATGGTGATACTTTACTAATGTCTTATTATCATACAGTTGTAATTTACGATAGTCAGGTAATGATTACCATGTCAGACCCAGATGTTTACACAAAACTTGAAGAACAATTCCAAATTCTTGACAGCATTCTCAAACCAAATTATTATTTCATGAACCACGATGAAATTCGTGTGATGAACTGGGATTATGGCGACCAGTCGAGAGGATTGACTCCCGCTCAAATTCTCGCCGACAATGTCGGTAAATGCACTGATATCATTAAAAAATATAACCCCGAAGCAGATATCTGGATTTGGAGCGATATGTTCGACGAGTATCACAATGCAAAAAAATCAGATTATTATCTTATAAACGGCGATATGACTGGTAGTGCAGATATTATTCCGAAAGAAATCGGTATTGCAAATTGGAATAGCAGTAAACATAGTGAAAGTCTTGATTTCTTCTCATCTAAAGGTTTCAGACAAATCTCGGCTCCATATTATGACCAAGATGAAAACAATATAAGAATTTGGAAGGAGTGGACACAAAATACACCTGATTTTAAAGGTATGATTTATACTACATGGCAACAAAAATATACGCATCTCGAGCCATTTGCCGAATACAGTTGGAATCATGCACCATATATTTATCATTATCCTACAATTTCCCCAACAATAATTGTTGCCGATAGTAACTGGATTTTTCCCGTAATGTTCAAAGGTGACAGATATGATAAAGGATGGAAACTTACTGAAGCATCTATTTATTATAGAACGGACAATACAAGTGATTTCAAAAAAATTGATATAAATTTAGATACATCATTAATAATTGATGTTCCTTTGAAGTTACCACTTGATAATAAATTCCTTCAATATTACTTCACTGCAAAAGATAACAGAAACTGGTTAACCAAAATCCCTTTTGGGAATGAAATGTACTTTGAACTGGGACAATTACCAAATCCTGTTGAAAACATTAAACAAGAATATTTTAAAGTCTATCCAAATCCTCTTCTTAATGATGAAGAAATTATTATCGAATCTACAATTAATGAAAAACTGTCAATTATTATCACGGATATTTTCGGAAATACTCTGATTGATACTAACTTATTTCCCGAAAATGGAAATAAGATTATAATCAATTCTTCTTCACTCCCAAGAGGAATTAATTTTATATATATCAAATCATGTCTTGGTATTAAAATAAATAAAATAATAAAAATCTAATTGAATTAAAATTGAAATGAAAAATATATTAATCATAGCATATTACTTTCCACCCTCAGGTGGTCCGGGTGTTCAAAGAGTTTTGAAGCATATACAATACCTGCCTGATTTTGGCTGGAAGCCCATTGTTCTTACCGTTTCAAATGGACAATTTCCTGCAAGAGATGAATCATTGCTCGATAAAATCCCCAAAGATGTTCCAGTTTATAGGTCACATATTTATGAACCTTATGACATATACAGAAAACTGACAGGCAAGAAACCCGGTACTGCAATTGACGTTAATGTGATTAAAAAAGAAGGACAAGATCTATCATTCAAGGAAAAAATCGCTGAACTAATTCGAGCAACTTTCTTTATTCCTGACGCACGTATCGGCTGGCGTTTGTCAGCTGGAAAAATGATTAAAAAAATCCAAAAAGAACACAAAATTGATGCTATTTACAGTTCATCTCCACCTTACACATGTTCATTGATAGCAAGAAACTTCAAACGTCGAAGTGGACTCCCTTGGGTTGCCGGATTCCGAGACCCATGGCGTGGATTTATATCTGTTCCAAAACGTTGGTTTATTCCTGAAATAATTGACATGATGATGGAAAAATCTGTCTTCACCGAGGCGAATGCTATTGAATGTGCTTGGGAAGGAATAATTAAAGATGCCCTAGGAAAATATCCCAGACTTAATAAAAACAAATTCCATCATATTCCTAATGGCTTTGATTCTGCCGATTTTCCTGTTGTTGAAAAAATAAATAATGATAAATTCACAATAACTTATACTGGCTCGATGTATGGAAGACGCAATCCTGCAAGTTTTTTCGAAGCAATTGAGTTACTTATTAAGGAAAATAGAATTAATCCTGCTAATTTGAAATTAAGATTTATCGGTCGTTTCGGTAATGAAGTCCACGATATGTTCAACAAAACAAGTTTCAAAGAAACAATTGAAATCATTGACTACATACCCCACGAAAAAAGTATTGAATACCTGATGAAAAGCGACGCATTGCTGTTGGTTGTGGACGAATCAAAGGAAAGCAAGGAAATTGTTCCCGGCAAAGTTTATGAATATATTGGTGTTAAAAGACCAGTAATAACCATTGCACCTCATGATGGAGCAATAGCTAAGTTAATGGAGGAAACTCAAAGCGGTAGAGTTGCTCATCAATCTGAAATTCTTCTGACTGCCGAAATAATTGAAGATTATTATAAACAATGGAAAGAGAACAATTGGAGCTATAATCCCATTGAAGAGAATATCAAAAGATACGAAAGAAAGGAATCAGCAAGAATGTTAGCTGAATTGTTGGTTGGGTTGGTTAAAAAGTAATTTTATAACTTGAATCATAATCAAAAATTATCATATTTATACCTTTTCTTAAAAATTTATCAATAATCTTTGAATTCACATGATATAGAATTCTTTTGGATATCATATTATTCTCTTTAAGCCAATCAATTTCATCATCAGTCAAATCCTTATAGGAACTTGAGAGATAGTCTGTCTTAAAATTCTTTGGTATCAGGTTGTATATCCACACCTTTTTTTTACTGAAACCTTCAAGTGCTGTCAGGACTTCAGGATATTTATATTCCAAGTATGCTAAAAACAAAAAATCAGCATTTGCAATAATAACTTTGTCAAGTAAATTGAACTGTTTAATTAACTGAACCAATTGGTCAGCTTTCTCGAATTTGTTTTTTTCTCCATCTGTTTTTGTATCGAGATAAACGTAAAAATCATCTGCATATTCTCTAAAGAAATCCTCTAATGATAAAATATGGTCTTTAGTTTTATCTTCACCGAATTATAAATGGAACTTTTTTAATTCATCATGATTTATTTCTGACAAATTAATATTTCTACCTAATAATCTTTGACAATTGACATCATGAAATAAAACGAAAACATCATCCTTTGTCTGCCTGATGTCTATCTCAACAGCTTTAAAACCAAGATCCTTGGCGCCAT
>RCNQ01000002.1 GCA_003731675.1 Bacteroidetes/Chlorobi group bacterium ChocPot_Mid | reverse complement strand
ACCTGAAAAGACTCATTGTCGGCGGTTTCGAAGGTGTTTACGAAATCAGCAAAAACTTCCGCAACGAAGGGATGGACAAAATGCACAATCCCGAGTTCACAGCTCTCGAAATTTATGTTGCCTACAAAGACTACCTCTGGATGATGGAAATGACCGAAACACTCATCAATACCGTTGCGAAAAACGTCATTGGCACCGATGAAATCCAATATGGAGGAAATAATATTTCGCTCAAACTCCCTTTCAGAAGAGCCAAAATGTTCGACCTCTACAAAGAATACACCGGCTACGATTTAAAAGGTAAAACCAAAGAAGAACTTTTCACAATTGCAAATGAACTGAATATTGAAACAGATAAAAGCTTCAGCAAAATGAAACTTCTCGACGAAATATTTGGTGCGAAAGTCGAACCGAATTTAATTCAGCCCACATTTGTTATTGACTATCCAATCGAGATGTCCCCTTTGGCAAAGAAGCACCGCTCAGGCGAAGAAGGTATAGTTGAACGGTTCGAATTATTCATCAACGGTCATGAATTTGCTAACGCTTTCTCTGAACTCAACGACCCCCGCGACCAAAGGCAACGCCTCGAAGAACAAGCAATCATCAGAGCAGAAGGCGACGAAGAAGCAATGATACTTGACAACGACTTCCTTTATGCAATCGAAGTTGGAATGCCACCTACTGCAGGTTTAGGTATTGGAATTGACCGCCTCGTAATGCTATTGACAGGTGCACCGACAATACGCGATGTACTTTTCTTCCCGCAGATGCGACCTGAAAAAAATACTAATGTTACAAAAGATGAAGACTTCATCGCTCTCGGCATTCCGCAGGGCTGGGTTACTCACATCAGAAAAATGGGTTTCAATTCAATAGACAGCTTAAAAAAAGAACATCCGAATAAGCTATTTAACGACATTGCGATTTACCGAAAAAAAGAAAATCTTGAGATTCCTTTACCCACAATCAAAGAAGTAAAATCATGGTTCAAGTGATAATAATATACCCGTAACTTCCCAATAAAAAAAACTTATTAAAAAACATAATTTGGAATTAATTATTTTATTTTATAATTTTGCTGAAAATAAAAAAAGCCCTGCATCCCAAAGGCTACAGAGCTTGTATCCCACGGACATAAAGTCCGAATGCAAAATTAATAAACCTTTGGGAAATGGGCAAAATTAATTTTTAATTTTGTTTAACTATTTATAGGAGGTTTTATATGAGAAGTTCAAGAATTTTTACAATCTTTTTTATTGCTTTAATTCTTTTAAGCATAAAAAATGAGAAAGCTTTTGGGGCTTGTCCTGATGGATATTCCTCAACGTCAAAAACCATTACAATTTGTAATTGTCCGATGCAAGTTGACATATGTTACAAATGTTATGGTGTATCAATGGAGTATATAGTTAACATAGTTGGCTTTGGTTTTGTTGATGATAACTGCATCCCAAGTCAAGGGTGCAATATTGTTCAAAAAGTATATGAAGCAATAGTTAATCCGGAATATCTTAATGAAGAGTTATGTCCTAATAATATCCCACCATGCACAACAGGAACAGTTCAAGTAAAAGTAAAATATTTTTCATGTTGGTATAAGTATTGGGATTCATATCAAGGGCATGTAATGTGGGAAGCATGTGAGGATAAAGCATATTGCGAAGTTGTTTATGAATATTGTTGGGACCCAATTTTAGAAATCTGGCAAGTAAATGTTAAATCGCATACAGGTAATAACTGGCCACCGACTTGTACGTTGAATATACCACCAGACCCAGATGAGAATGATCCTCCTACAGATTGTTTCAATGGTGCTTATTCGCCCTGTGAATAGAAAATCAAACTCCGGGGTAATTTTATTACCTCGGAGGATTTATTTATGTTTTGTTTATTTTAATAGGTAATTATCATGAATAGGATATTAATATTAGTAAGCATTTTAAGTTTGATAACCATTTCTACGCTCGAATCGCAATGGAAATTAACAAACGGAAAATGGGGAAGCATCCGTAGTATTGAAATTAATAAAAATAATATTTATGCAGGAAGTTACGCCACAGTTTATAAATTATCAAATAATGAATTAAAATGGAAACTTTTTAACGAAAAAGGTGATTACAATTTTTTTCAATTGAAAGATATAAAATCCTGCAATGACAGTGTTTTTCTATTATCAAGTGATTGTCTATTCTTAACAACAGATGATGGTAACAGTTGGAACAAATATCCAGACAGTCTTTTTTCAAATAAGGCATTATATAATATTGTAATCAAAGAAAATCAAATTTATCTTTGCACAAATAATGGCTTGTACATGTTTGATAAGATTGATGGCAGTATAAGATTTATAGTTGGTAATTTTGAAAGTTCTATATCAACGATTTTTGTTTCCAATGACACAATATTTGTTGGAGGTAGCCACTATTATAATCAATGGAAACCAAGATGGCCCAATATTTATATATCCACAAATAACGGAGAAAATTGGATAACCATATATGATACTTTAAAAAGTGATATTGATAAGTACACAATAAATTGTTTTGATAAAAACAATAATATTCTTGTGGCAGGAACAGATGGAGGTGTATATATTTCTACTAATAATGGATTCGATTGGTCGGTAACATCATTGTACCAAAAGGTTGTTAAGTGTATTAAAATAATTAATAACAAATTATATGCAGGAACAAACGACGGATTGTTCGTTTCAGATGATAATGGTCAAACATGGAGTTTGAGAACAAAGGGACTGCTGTATCATCAAAATCTTACATATAAATATCATACAATAAATACCATTAATAGTTTTGAAGACAAAATGTATATAGGAACTGAAGATGATGGGGTTTATATTTCATCAGATGAAGGTGAATCATGGTCATCTCTTAATGATGGTTTAGGTGGCGGTTTCGTAACCAATATGGTAACAGATGATTCTATATTTTATGCGTGTAGCTATGGATTTGGTTTGTTCAAATCTACTGATGAAGGGGAAGAATGGGAAAAAGTTATTGATAAAACAATTACACCTAACCAAATTCTGCCTTCCATAAGTAATGTTGTAAATTATAAAAATAATATAATTTGTGGTAAATACTATAAAGGTTTGTCCTACTCTAATGATTTTGGGAATACTTGGAATAACTCGGCAGACACACCGGTTGTAGTCAAGGATTCAAAGATCGGATGTCTTGAAATTTATAATTCAAAAATATATGCTGGTTTTTCCGGAGGGGTATATTTATCTACAAATTGGGGTGAAAGTTGGGTTTACGGTCCATCAGATTTAATGGGTAGCAGATTATTGGATATCGAATTTAAGGATAGTATTGGAATTGCTGCTACGAACTATTCTGCAACCTTGGTTTCTTTGGATTCCGGTAATACTTGGTTTAAGAGAAATAACGGTCTTCCTGATAGTGTTGTAATTACATGTGTTTCAATTTATAGAAATAATCTTTATGCAGGAACTTATCATTTTAATAATAGTAATAATCAAATCGTTTATGGAAGTGGAATTTATATGTCAACAGATTTTGGAAAAAATTGGATTGATATAAACGATAGTATTACAAGAAATTTAAGGATTATAAGTATTGCTGTATTAGACAGCAACATTTTTATATGTTCAGCGGATAATCATGGAATATTATTATCAACAAATAATGGTAATGATTGGAGATTTGTAAATGATGGTTTAGCAACTTTATCTTTATCAAAATTACTAATCCATAAAGATTTTATTTATGCTGCCACTGGTGATGGAATCTACAAAGCACCGCTCAGCGACTTTGGAATAGTAAATGTCGATGAACCACAAATCGAAACAAAAAACTACCTTTACTGCTATCCTCCTTATCCAAATCCGTCGACAAACATTGTCCGCTCACTGATTTACTGGGACACCTCGCTTGACATAGAAAACGACGACATCGCAGTTTACGACATCTTCGGAAACAAAGTAGCAGGCAAGGAGAAAATCACAATTGACAAGCAAAATGCTTATAGCGGACTGCTTTCATGGGATTGCTCCAATGTTCCCGACGGAATATATTTAATCAGAGTTGTACACGGCACAAAAACTTGGACTTTAAAGGTAATAGTGAATAAGTGAAATAATAGCTAACTTCCAAAAAAAAACACTTATGAAAAAACATAATTTGGAATTAATTATTTTATTTTTTAAATTTGTTTTGCTAATTTATTGTGGTTTTTTATGAAAAAGGTTTTAATTTCATTTATTATAACTTCATGTCTTCTTCCTTTTTTTAGATATGAAGCTTCGTCAGATTGCCCTCAGGATTATCAATCAGGTACTATTCAAGCAACCTATCGATATAATATTGGTGAATTTATATTTACTTGTGATGTAACTATTTATTATTGTTGTAAATGGGATAATGATTTAAAAACATTGGTTTTTCAAGTTGACACTTTAAGTTCAACTTATAACAACTGTTTGGCTTATATCACAAATAAAAGTTTATTTATGGATTGGGTTCACAATACTGTTGCCCTTAATGCAACAGGTCCATGCAATCCTTTATGGCCACCTTGTGATGATTCAATTAAATATTATATTGAAGTTAATTCTTTTGTGTGTAAATTTTATGAGAACAGAAATATTAGCAATATCCCTGGTGATCCAGCTTTTCGGTTATTCCTAATAAAATGTCAAGGTACTGTAAAATGTGTGTCTAAATGGGAAAAATGTATAGACTACAGTCAATCTCCAGCTAAAGATTCTGTAAAGTTAGTTGATAAATATATTACAGGGATTCCTGGTTGTGAAGATGATGAACCCCAAATCCCACCTCAAGGGAAATCATGGGACGAATTTTGGACTACTAAATGTTTTGTCATACCTTGTGAATATTGATATGGTGAGTAAATGAAAAACAAGATTATCTCCTTATGTCTCTTACTTATTTGTTCGATAAGAGTTTTTTCGGGACAAGAATTTCTGGATAATTTCGAATATTATCGAGCTTATACAAACTACAATGGCACTGCATATAATGGCTCAAGCATCATCGTTTATGGTGATGCAGGTGTAATAACTCGTTCCATTGATGGCGGGATTCATTGGATGCGTGTCAGTTTACCTGACTCATTTAATATCATGAGCATAACAAATGTCGGTTACGATTATTTTGGCGTTCTAAATAAAAAATTCATTATAAAATCTTCCGATAACGGCTTAAACTGGCAAATGTTCGATTTGGGTGATATTGAATTTTATAAAATCAATCAAAAAAATAATTTTTTGTATTGTATGAGTAGTAAGAAGATTTTTGTTATTGACCAAAATCTTGCTGTAAAGAAAGAATATAATATTGTTGTTGATTCTAATTATTATGATTTTGTAGTCACAGGAGATAATCTTATTTATAGTTCAGGTAAAGGAAAACTTACACAGATTAATTTATTAAATGATAAGACAAAAATTATTAATATGTCTGATTACGGTATTTGCTCTGATTGCCCTGTACCAACAAAATTATTTAATAAAGGAAACAAAACATATTTTAAATTGGGTTTTAATCTCTTCTCCTTTGATGGCTCAAAAGCAGTATCAGTTTTTAATACCGGCAGAGTTTCTACATTCAATTCTAATGGTAGCGATATATTTGCTATTTATACATATACAATTGGGAAATATAGTTTACGTGACTCATTGTTGTTTGTTAAAATTAATGAAGGAACACAAAATTCCTCGAGAATTAATAATAATGAAAATGACAGGTATGTATCGAAATTGCAATTTGCTGAGTTAAAATATTTATCCGTTGATACTGTAATAGCTGTCGGAAAAAATATGCTGATTTATATGTCTTATGATGCCGGCAGAACATGGCAATTAAAGTCGCATTATTGGATTGAGAACGATGATGGGGAAAAGTTTATCATAGATAAAAATCATATTACTTTTGTTGCTCCTTATGTTAAATTTATCAAAACAACAGATGCTGGTGTTACTTGGCTACCTCAAAAAAATTATGATAAAAGATATGAAGATGAACGATTTGGTGATATTAATAATTCTTTTAAATCATATTTTGTTAATTCAAATTTTGGTTTTGCACATTATCATACGATGATAAGCAATTTTATTAATTTTGCATATTCTAATGATTTTTTAGATACTGTTAAACTTATGATTTCAAACGAAATTAAAGGTTATCGATTGGATAAGCCAATTAAAGTTTGTATTAACAATGACCAAACATTATTTGCCAAACCATCTTATTGGCTTCAAAATAAGTTTACAGTAATTTATTCAATTGATGATGAAATTAATGCCAAAAAAGTTGCTTTATTCGATTCAGCTCATGTCGTTTTTATGGATAGTTTTGATAATCAGGAACTATTAACTTTGGTCATTAATTACAAAGGATGCTATTATGTTGACAGTACTGCTTATTATGACTCTGTTTATGTTAGTTTGCTGAGTTCGACAGACACGGCAAGCACTTGGAACAAGTTGATAGATTTTCACATATTAGATTCCAATGAAGTAATTAATAATGTTTCGAGAATTGATGATTATATTTTTATCTCTGTTATTGGTCAAGGTCCTAAAACACAAGTTTATAGGTTAAACACTAAAACTTTGGAAATTGATGTAATATTAACTAAAAATGAATGGCAAACCGACGTTAATGGTCTTGTTAAAGCAGGTTCTAAAACATTTATTAATGCTATCTATTTCAGACAGAATGGAATAGAATTTGAAGTATTGCAAAATGATGACATTGCTAACCAACCAAATGTTTGGAGGAATATTACACCGAAAGAAAGATATAATAGCTTTTCTATAATTTCAAAACATGACAGTCTTGTATTCATTTCTGCTTATGATTCACTTATGAAAACACCGACTTGCTGGGTTGCAAAACCAAAAACAACAACACCTGTTGAAGAACAAACAGAATCTAATAACTACCTCTACTGCTACCCACCTTACCCCGTTCCTGCAACAAACACTGTCCGCTCACTAATATACTGGGACACCTCGCTTGACATTGAAAACGACGACATCGCTGTTTACGACATCTTCGGTAACAAAGTCGCAGGAAAAGATAAAATCACTATTGACAAGCAAAATGCTTACAGCGGAATTCTTTCGTGGATCTGCACAAATGTCCCCGACGGCATCTACCTAATCCGACTAATCCACGGCTCAGAAACAAGAACAATGAAAGTAATTGTCAGCAAATGAAACATCAGCTAACTTCCCAATAAAAAAACACTTATTAAAAAACATAATTTGGAATTTATTATTTTATTTTTTAATTTTGTTTTGCTAATTTATTGTGGTTTTTTATGATTCGGTCAAAATTATTTTTTGTATTTTTATTTATATTAAAAGTTAACAATAGTGTTGCACAAGAAAATCCGTGCTACGGGATATCTCAACCATGCGTATGGTTTGGACCAACAGTGCTTTATTATTCAATAACAATACCTGAACTATTCTCTGCTAATTGTCAAATTGGTGTTGATTTTGAATTATGGAGATGTGGTTATAATGAGAATACTCAATATCAAATTCGAATTACACGAATTCGACCAGCTCCAGGATGTATTTGTATTAATGAATATATATAATAAATGATATGGATTTAACAATGAAAAATATTTATTTGATAATGTTCTGTCTTGTTTATACAATTCAAACAAATGCACAAGAAATTCAATGGGAAAAAGAATTGAGTTTACCTCCTTTTAATAATCAAAAATCCCAATATCAATTCATCATTGAAACAACAGATAGTTGTTATCTTTTAACAACATATACCCACATTGACTTTACTGATACCAATGTAACTACAATTTTCAAGATTGACAAAAATGGAAATGAAATATGGAAAAAACATTTTTATTATGAATTTTCTGAAATATCAAATTTCGCGATTAAAACGAAATTACTTTGTGAAATAGAAAATGGAAAATATCTCTTAATGAATATATATCTTAATTCTCCAGCTTATCATTTTGGTTATCATATTACTATCTTAGATAAAAATGGAAATTTAATCAATGAATATGACCATATTAAAGATTCAATACCTTTTTATGGAGATGTGAATTGTTTATATTATCATGGTTTTATCTATGCATTTTATTTAACTAATTCAAATAAGAACATTATTATTGATAAATATGATACATCAGGTAAATTAATAACTAGGAAACAGGTTGATTCAATAGAACAAGGTAAAATATTCATGCTCTATAACCCAAAAATAAAAAAAGATAAAAAGTTATTATTCACAGCTCAAGTTTGGAATTCTGTAAAAATTGAAGATAGTTTTCTATATATTTTAGACAATGATTTAAACTTTGTAGAAAAAATTAATCTGGATTTCAATAAATACGTATCTCCCGATTGTATAGAATTATCAGATAGCTCAATAATATTCAAGACAACACTCAATGTTGGTGTTAATGCGCCGGAAACAAAAAGAATAATCTTTTTAAAATATTCAAAAGACTACACTAAACAATGGGAAAAATTTACAGGAGATTCCAAATTCGATGCATGTAAATCATTTTGTCCAACAAATGATATTGGATTTTTAGCAGGTTTTTCAAGATTTCATTTTTATGATAATAGTGGATACAGTGTTAGTGATTTTCATATTATAAAATATGATAGTTCATTTACTCATTTATGGGATATTAAAAAAAATAATGATACATTAAAATTTATAGTTGAAAATATCCTTCTTACAAAGGAGAATAATTTCCTATGTTTAACAGATGTAATTGATACTTCTCGAAATTATAGAAATGTTCATGTATATAAAATTTCTGATAATACAAGCTCCGTTAAAGATGAAACAAATAACTACCTCTACTGCTACCCTCCATACCCAGTTCCTGCAACAAACACTGTCCGCTCTCTGATTTATTGGGACACCTCGCTTGACATAGAAAACGACGACATCGCTGTTTACGACATCTTCGGTAACAAAGTCGCAGGAAAAGATAAAATCACAATTGACAAGCAAAACGCTTACAGCGGACTGCTTTCATGGGATTGCTCCAATGTTCCCGACGGCATCTACCTAATCCGACTAATCCACGGCACAGAAACAAGAACAATGAA
>RCNQ01000242.1 GCA_003731675.1 Bacteroidetes/Chlorobi group bacterium ChocPot_Mid | reverse complement strand
AAATCCAAATCTAAAAACTATTCTGAAAGAAAGACTCGACCTACGCGATGAAACTATCATAACCATTGACCCTATTGATGCAAAAGATTTTGATGATGCTTTATCTCTCAAATTTTTAGACAATGGAAATCGCCTTCTCGGTGTGCATATTGCAGATGTGAGTTACTTTGTTACCGAAAAAACAGAGCTTGATATGGAAGCACTCAAACGTGGGAACAGTGTATATCTAGTTGACAGAGTCATACCTATGCTACCTGAAGAATTATCTAATGATGTATGCTCTCTGAAACCGAAACGCATAAGGTTGACTTACTCGGTCTTGATGGAGATTTCTCCTAACGGTGTAGTCGTTGATTATCAGATTGCAGAATCAATCATCAAAAGTTCACGTAGATTTGCCTATGAAGAAGTACAGCAAATAATAGAAGCTGGCAAAGGTGAACTCGAAGAGTTAATATTACCTTTGCATCAATTATCTGTTCAACTTCGTGAAAATCGCTTTGCTTTGGGTGGTGTTGATTTCGAATCAATCGAAGTGAAATTCGAACTCGATGAAAATAAAAATCCAATCAAAGCTGAACCAAGAAAAAGCACTCCTGCTACAAAACTTGTTGAAGAGTGCATGCTTCTTGCAAATAAAACTGTAGCTATGCACGTAAGGAAAATTTCAAAGAAATATAAATTACCTGAGGTATTACCATTCCTTTATAGAATTCATGACGAACCAAATCCCGAAAAACTCAAAGAAAATCTGACATTTCTAAAATCCTTGGGTATAAAATTCAATATAAGGAATAATTCATCAAAAGAAATTAATCGGGTAGTAAAACTATTTGAAGATAAACCCGAAAAATATATTGTCCATCAAATACTTCTTCGTTCAATGGCAAAAGCAGAGTACTCAAGCAAGAACATCGGACACTATGGACTCGGCTTTTTGGACTATGCACATTTCACTTCTCCAATCAGACGTTATCCCGATTTGATTGTTCACCGCTTACTTAAAGAATATAATAAAGCAAAGCCAAAACCAAATAAAATTGATTATTATAATACTGTTTTGGAAAATATTGGACAGCACTGCACTGACACTGAACGCGAAGCAATGGAAGCCGAAAGAGCTTGTTCCCGATTAGCTCAAACGTTTATGGCAAGAAAATTTCTTGGCAAAGAGCTTGATGGCAGAATATCAGGCATCACAAATTTCGGAATATTTGTTTTGATGGAAGATTTCTGGGGTGAGGGATTAATCCATATCCGAGACTTACGTGACGATTACTACTACTTCGACGAACAAAACCATCGTCTGACCGGCAAGAGAAATAAAAAATCATACAAGCTCGGTGACAAAATAAAAGTCAGAGTAATCCATGTAAACATAGAAGCCAGAAAGATTGAATTGGAACTGGTTAGAAATAAATAAACAAAATTCAGTTCTATATTTACTTTTATCAAAATAATCATTTTAACCAAATTTTAATGCAAATTTTCAAATAAAAAAAGGGTGGAACCAACGAACCACCCTTTAATTTTTTTAAAATTTATTTTTCGATAGATAACCGATAGTATCTAACTTCTAAAAGCTATTATACCCATCCGCGCATCTTGCATGCTTCAGCTACTCTCGATATTGAAATCATATAAGCCGCATCACGCATATAAACCTTCTTATTTCTTGCCATTGCTGATACTGCATGGTAAGCTTCAGTCATCTTTTGGTCTAATTTCTCTAAAACTTCCTCTTTGGTCCAGAAATAATTCATATTGCACTGCACCTGCTCAAAGTATGAACAAGTAACACCACCGGCATTAGCCAAAAAGTCAGGAATCAACAAGATATTCTTGCTCTTAATAATTTCATCTGCTTCAGGGGTTGTTGGTCCGTTAGCACCTTCGCAAATCAACTTAACAGTATCCTTAATCTTTGGTGCTGTCTCAGCATTTACCTGATTCTCAAGAGCGGCTGGTACAAGAATGTCAACTTCCTGTTCAATCCAAGCACTGCCATCAAGAATTTCAAATCCCAATGCTTTCGCTTTAACTTTGTCAATCTCTCCAAACCTGTTCGTAATTTCAATTAGTTTGCTGAAATCAATACCATCTAATTTACGGAATGTATAAGACTTCTTGTCTGTATTATCCCAACTGGAAACTGCAATTGCTTTGCCTCCCCATTTTGTGTATAATTCCAAAGCATACTGACTTACATTACCAAAACCTTGGAAAGAAGCAGATGTTTTCTTTATATCAATACCAAGTTCTTTCAAAGCTTCTCTGACTGTGTACATTGCACCGTAGCCTGTAGCTTCTGTTCTACCGAGTGAGCCACCCATTCCTAATGGTTTACCTGTTATGAAACCAGGGGATTTCATACCAGTTAATTTTTCGTATTCGTCGAGCATCCAAATCATATGTTGACCAGTTGTCATAACGTCAGGTGCTGGTACATCCTGAACAGGACCTACTAATCTGTAAATTTGTCTTACCCAACCTCTACAAATTGCTTCTTGCTCTCTCATCGAAAGGTTATGAGGGTCACAAATTACTCCACCTTTACCTCCACCAAGAGGAATATCAACGACTGCAGTCTTCCATGTCATCCACATGGACAAAGCTCTTACTGTGTCAATAGTTTCTTGTGGATGGAAACGAATACCACCCTTGCAAGGTCCTCTTGCATCATTATGCTGACAGCGAAAGCCTCTGAAAACCTTGTAACTGCCATCGTCCATACGGACAGGTATGTTAAAATGAAGTTCCCTGTTCGGGAATCTTAATAAATCGCGTGTAGCTTGGTCTAATCCTAATTTCTCCGCTATGGCATCAAATTGTTGCTGTGCCATGTTGAACGGATTGAATGATCCATCTTTCATAAAAATATCTCCTTTTATATAAATCAATTTGGGACATTCAGCATAAGTAAATAACTAGTCCTTACGTTCAATGTCCCTTAGTTATCAAATATTTAAATTTTGCTCAAAAAGCAAATGCAAATTAAAAAGAATACCTTGATTAAAAAACAAAAATTGAACAAAAAGTTAGCTTTTCTGTAACTATTATGTTTTAAAATAATTATAGCTACAAAATTTGTAAAATATTCTACTACAAAATTTGCTGATTATTAAAAATTCATATACACAGCTAACAAAGTTCTTATATTTGAGATATTATGTGTTTCAGAAATTTTGCCTTTTTCTGCGTAATCTGGTGCACCTGTACTATATGCTACTGATGTGTATTCCAATTCAGCGGCTATCTGAACCATTCCGATATTCCATCTGATATAGGGTGAAATTCTGATTATGTTATCCGCTTCGGGTGCTCTGCTGAAAACCGCAAAGTTTGAACCTACCTTTACAAGATTATCCTCAAAACCAAGATTCTTTGAGTAACCACCGAAAATATTCAATGACACATTTTCGGAAACCTGATAATTGAAATCTGCCCATGCAGAAAGGATATTGCTGTTACTGTATTCCATAACTCCTGTGCTATCATTATACGATTTGGCGCCATACCCGCCAAGCATAGTAAGGTTAGCAAGATTTTGTCCGTAAATACATTCAAGTTTGATTTTGATAGGGTTCGATTGATACTTCATGAAAGCTTCTGCTGTGTATGAGCCAATTGTGTTTTCATTTGCATAAGGTTTGCCATTGCTATTGTTTTTGTTGGTGGTCAACTGTGGTCGCAAAATTTTATATGAACCACTTGCACCAAATATGAAATTATCGTCATTATATCTTGCTTGAAAAAGCATTTCAGGAATTACCGCATTTCTTAAATAAACCGAGCTTGCAAATGAAGTATAAATTTGCTTATTCGCATCCCATACAGGTCCATTACTCTGAAAATCTCTTTGACTAATTGCAGCGGCTAATAGGGAAATGGAGCCAATTTTATGAGTCAGACGAATTTGCGGATTGCGTGAAAATGGCTGGAAAGGTGCGCCAGTATTAAAATTCACTACATCTGGAAAACAATCTGTTATAAATAATGGATGCCAGAACTGACCGACTCTTAGCTGTGTGTTTGTCCAGTTCAAATCAACATAAGCATGTCTTAATCGAAAACCGTTAACATCTCCGTCGGAAGTGCCGAAAAATTCTCCTTCAATAAATCCTGATGATTTTATACCAGAAATCTCTGGTCCTGTAATCTTTCCGTTCAATCTTGTCTGAATTGACAGAATATTGAAACTCGGATTGGCATTAATATCATTTCCTTCAGCGTCAAATGATTGGTCTAATGGCAAAATATGAAAGTGCCCTTCACGCAAGGAAGAAGTCTGTCTTGTATCATAGATTATGTCAGTTTTCACAAAACCATGTATGTCTAATATTGGTTTATTTTCACCTTGAGAATAAGCCGCAATTGCAGAGAAAAATAATATTGCTGTAATAAATAAAATTTGCTTTTTCATAAAAATCCTTTAAGTTAATTAAAAAAATGATATATTTCATACTCATTAAATAAATTTGAAAGCAGAATATAATTATACGAAATTATCAATAATTGTGATTATTTAAAAGTGCAAATCGATTTCTTAATTAATTTTAACATTTTATAATTGTTTTTTTTAATAATACCAATATTTTTATATGTATTCTTATTCTTAACTTTTTTCCACTTTAAATACCATTATTTCATAGCAATTTCTTATTTTTGAAATTCTTATTTTGCAAATATTTGATAATATTTGTTAATTTTAATTTTTTTAATTGAGTAATTAATATAAAGCTAAATATAAGGAATTGTAATGGCAGAGTTTAAGTTTAAACCTTTTAACGAAATGACTGCAGATGACTATGCGGAAATCGGCTTTAAGTCAGGGCTGGAAATTCACCAGCAATTACTGACCGATAAAAAACTTTTTTGCAGATGTCCTGCCGGTAAGTATAATAATGAAGAATATCACGCTGAAATCTTAAGACACATGCGACCAACTTTATCCGAACTTGGTGAATACGATGGCACTGCTTTGATGGAGTTCAAAACCAAGAAAGACATTATCTATCGTATCAACAGGGATACGGTCTGTACTTACGAAATGGACGACACTCCACCTTTTGAAATAAATGACCAGGCACTGGATATTTCAATCGAAGTCGGTCTTTTGCTCGGTTCTACAATTGTGGACGAACTCCACATTGCAAGAAAGCAATACCTTGATGGAAGTATCCCCACTGGTTTTCAAAGAACAGCGATTGTTTCTGTTGGTGGGAAAATTCC
>RCNQ01000241.1 GCA_003731675.1 Bacteroidetes/Chlorobi group bacterium ChocPot_Mid | reverse complement strand
TTGTTAGACGAAGGAAGAGCCGGTGATAATGTTGGTTTGTTGCTTCGAGGTGTTGATAAAAATGAGGTTGAGCGTGGAATGGTTATTGCGAAACCAGGTACGATAACTCCGCATATGAAATTCAATGCTCAGGTTTATGTATTGAAAAAAGAAGAAGGTGGTCGTCATACTCCATTTTTCAGTGGATACAGACCGCAATTTTATTTCAGAACAACAGATGTAACCGGAAGTTTGCATTTACCAGCAGGTGTTGAGATGGTTATGCCAGGTGATAACCTTGATAACTTATCAATAGAGTTGATTACTCCGATAGCAATGGAAGAGAGTTTGAGATTTGCTATCCGTGAGGGTGGGCGAACAGTAGGTTCGGGTGTTGTAACAAAGATTATTGAATAATAAAGAGTTCTCACGGGTTGAGAAAAGACATTAGGAGAAAAAAGTGGCAACACAGAAAATAAGAATAAAATTAAAATCATACGACCATAACTTGATAGATAAATCGAGTGAGAAGATAGTCAGGACGATAAAGCAAACCGGAGCAGTGGTATCAGGTCCGATACCTTTACCAACAAAGCGTTCGGTATATACGGTTAATCGTTCACCTCATGTGGATAAAAAGTCAAGGGAGCAGTTTGAGGCACGTATTCATAAAAGGTTGATTGATATTTTGAGTTCTACTCAAAAGACGATTGATGCATTGATGCGTCTTGAGTTGCCGGCGGGTGTTGATGTTGAAGTTAAGGTGTAATTAGGGAGTGATTAGGATGAACGCAGCGATTCTTGGTAAAAAGATAGGAATGACAAGTATATATACAGAAACTGGTGAGCAGATACCTTGTACTGTATTCGAAGCAGGACCATGCCCTGTAGTGATTGTCAGGACTAAGGAAAATGATGGCTATTCTGCTGTGCAGTTAGGTTACGAAGAGTTACCCGAAAGGAAATTGAATAAGCCTATGAAAGGTCATTTTTCCAAAGCAGGGGTTAAGCCGACACGTCATTTGAAGGAGTTCAGGGATTTGAACAATCAAGTAAATGTTGGTGATGTTTTAACAGTTGAGCAGTTTAAAGCCGGTGATAAATTGAGAATCTCGGGAACAAGTATTGGAAGGGGATTTCAGGGTGTTGTCAAGCGTCATCATTTTGGTGGTGTTGGTATGACTACACATGGTCAGTCAGACAGGCAAAGACATCCGGGTTCGGTAGGTGCTTCTTCTTATCCTTCGAGAGTAATCAAGGGGTTGAGGATGGCAGGCAGAATGGGCGGTAAAAGGGCGACGGTTAGAAATTTGAAAGTGATTGAAGTGATTCCAGAGCAAAATCTTTTATTGGTTAAGGGCAGTGTTCCGGGTCCTAAAAATGCAATTGTTGAAATTATTAAGCAGAAATAGCTTAATTGGAAGGTAATATTCAGGAGATGTTAAAGTGCAAATAGATGTATATTCAAAAGATGGTAATGTGACAGGGCAGGTTGACTTGCCGGATGATATTTTTGCAGTCGAACCAAATGAGCATGCGATGTATCTGGCAGTTGTTTCTTATCTGACAAATAAAAGGCAAGGTACAGCTAAGACCAAAACGAGGGCTGAGGTTAGTGGCGGAGGGAAGAAGCCATGGAGACAAAAGGGTAGAGGTACTGCAAGAGCAGGTTCAACTCGTTCACCTCTATGGGTTGGTGGTGGCACAATTCATGGTCCACAGCCAAGGGAGTATGATTATAAATTGCCTAAGAAGGTTAAAAGGTTAGCCAAGAAATCGGCGTTGTCATCAAGATGTAGTGAGAATAATATAACTGTTGTTGAAGATTTTTCATTCGATGAATTTAAGACAAAAAATATGGTTAGTGTTTTGGATAGTCTAAAATTGACAGGAATGAAGACTTTGGTTTTGTTACCACAGCCTGATGATGCGGTTTATATATCGTCGAGAAATATAGAGAATGTTAGTGTTTGTCCTGCGGATAAAATTTCAACTTATGATATTTTAAATCACAAGAAGATTTTGATGTTTAAGGGAGCTATTGACACAATTGTAAAAACTTTTGGTAATTAATTAAGAGAAATTGAGATGATTGACGTGATTAAGAAGCCACTAGTAACAGAAAAAGCGATGAAGCTCGGAGAGAATCATCAGTATGCTTTTATAGTCGACAGGAATGCAAACAAGATTGAGATTAAAAAAGCTGTTGAGGAAATGTTCGAGGTAGATGTTACCAGTGTTCGTACTTTGAATCTGAGAGGTAAAATGAAAAGCCGATTTACGAAACGGGGTATTCAAAGAGGTAAGACAGCCGCCAGAAAGAAAGCAATTGTTACTTTGAAAGAAGGGCAGACAATAGATTTGGTTTCTGGAGAGACAAGTGAATAATTTGGAATTAGTACTTGGGAATGATTATAAATTTTGAATTGATTAAGAAGTTAAATAGATTGAACGTTAGATAAAATGGGAATAAGAGCATTAAAACCAATAACACCGGGGACAAGGTTTTACTCAGTGAGTAACTTTGAAGAGGTAACAGCTGAGAAGCCGTATAAACCTTTGGTGGTTACTTTGAAAAGTAGTGGTGGAAGGAATAATACCGGAAGAATTACTTCAAGGCATAGAGGTGGTGGACACAAGAGGAAATACAGGATTATTGATTTTAAAAGAAATAAGCTTGATATTCCGGCAGTAGTTGAAACTATTGAGTATGACCCGAACAGGTCTGCAAGAATAGCTTTGGTTAAGTATGAAGATGGTGAGATAAGATACATACTTGCTCCTGATAAGATGAAGGTAGGGGATAAGATTGTAACAAGTGAGAATGCGGAGTTCAAAGATGGGAATACTCTTCCTTTGTACAGAATACCAGTTGGCTTGTTTATTCATAATATTGAGATGAAACCGGGTAAGGGTGGACAATTGGCAAGGAGTGCCGGGACGTATGCACAGTTGGTAGCAGTTGATGAAAAGAACGCACAGATTAAATTGCCATCAGGTGAAATTCGTGTGTTGCCAAGAAGTTGCAAAGCGACTTTGGGAGTAGTAAGCAATGGTGAACATGAAAATATCATGATAGGTAAAGCAGGAAGAAATATTTGGGTTGGTAAGAAGCCACAGACCAGAGCAATGGCGATGAATCCGATAGACCATCCAATGGGTGGAGGTGAAGGAGCATCGAAATCAGGTGGTGGTCGTCAGCATCCATCAACGCCTTGGGGTAAATATACTAAAGGTTTGAAAACGAGGAAAAAACGTAAATTGTCAAGTAAATATATTATTCGTTCCAGGAAAAAAGGTAAATAAAGGGTGAAGATATGTCGAGATCATTGAAGAAAGGATATTTTGTTCATTATAAGTTGCAGCGAAAAGTTGATGCTTTGAACAATGAGAATAAGAAACAGGTAATAAAGACGTGGTCAAGGGCTTCGACGATAACACCTGATTTTGTAGGGCATACAATAGCAGTACATAATGGGAATAAGTTTATACCTGTGTATGTTTCTGAGAATATGGTAGGGCACAAGTTGGGTGAGTTTTCTCCTACAAGGATTTACAGAGGACATTCTGGTCACAGGAAAGCAGATGCTGCTAAGAAATAAATAGTGAAATTGAAAATTTGATAATGGATAATTGATAATGGAAGCAAGAGCACAGAAAAAGCATATAAGGTCATCACCACGAAAGATGAGATTGGTAGTAGATATGATTCGTGGTAAAAGTGCCGCAGAAGCATTCGGTATATTGAAATTTTCACCAAAGCATGCCTCGCATGATGTGGAAATGCTTTTGAAATCGGCTATTTCGAATTTGTCGAATTTGGAAGACGGGATTACTGTAAAAAATGAATCAGTATTTATCAAGGAAGCTTATGTTGACCAAGGGGAGACAATGAAGAGAATTTCTCCGGCACCAATGGGAAGAGCTTATAGAATAAGAAAGCGTTCGAATCACTTAACAATAGTTGTTGCAACAAAGGATTAAAAGAAGGAGAATTAATTTTGGGACAAAAAACAAATCCAATAGGTCTTAGATTAGGTATTATCAGACAATGGGAATCGAACTGGTTTGACGAGCAGAATGTAGCAGTTAAGCTGGAAGAGGATATGAAGGTTAGGAATTACCTGAAAAAACGTTTGAAGAAAGCTGGTGTTTCGAGGATAATTATCGAAAGGACGACTAAGCAGTTGAGGATAACGATTAATACTTCAAGACCTGGTGTTATTATTGGAAGGTCAGGCAAAGACATCACTCAGTTGGAAGAAGAAATTAAGAAGTTTGCGAAAAGAGATGATGTGAAGATATTGATAAGTGAGATTAAGAGACCTGAATTGGATGCACAATTGGTAGCAGATACAATCGGGCAGCAACTTGAAGGGAGGATTTCGTTTAGAAGGGCAATGAAATCGGCAGTTTCGTCAGCTTTGAGGATGGGTGCAGTTGGAATTCGTGTTATGTGTGCAGGTCGTTTGGGAGGAGCTGAAATGGCAAGAACCGAGCAGTATAAGGAAGGCAGAATACCATTGCATACTTTGAGGGCTGATATTGATTATGCGACATCAACAGCATTTACGATTTATGGTGCGATAGGTATAAAGGTTTGGATTTGTAAGGGTGAAATAATTGGTAAAAAGCCATATTAAGAGATAAAATTTAAAAAGATAATTAATTAAAATTAGTGAGATAAAGTAATGTTAA